>NZ_JBVKAE010000012.1:0-164563 GCF_055598845.1 Amycolatopsis sp. NPDC039088
GTGGCGCTGATGGGCCCGACGAGATCCAGGTGTGCTTCGCCGAGGTCCCGCATGAGGTCGTCGTAGGACATGGTGACGAGGATGTGGGTGGCCTCGCCCGCCTGGCCGGGCAGATTCCGGCTGGTCGTCTTCAACCGCACATAGTCGGTGAACGCATCGCCGTAGCGTTCGTCGTGAGTGCGGGAGTCGCGGACCCCGTCGATGGCCTTGTGCGGTTTCGCCATCGGATCGAGGTCGGACTTCAACCGCGCATACGTTTCCAGGTCGAGTCTGGCTTTGAGGCCGAGGGTGCCGTCACGGTGCTTGACGAACCGCAACTCCGGCCTGGTGTCTTTCGGATCCTCACTCCGCGGCTCTTTCCCATTGGGGTCGAGCTTGTCCAACAGGCGTCGTCCGGCGCGGGCGATTTGTCGTGGTCCGGCGTGGCGGGCGAGGTCGACGAGGATCTTCTCCCCGCCCCGCACGTCTTCTTCCGGGACGGTGGAGGGGATGCGCGACAGGGTGCGGATGATCGCGTCGATCTGGCTGCCGCCGATCGCGCCTTCAGCCGCGGCTTCGGCCGTCAAGGGTGCCAGCGGCGGCTCGGGGTCTCCGCCGATAGCCGGTCCGGGATGCAACGCCAGCACCCGGTCCGCGCGGACTCCGGCTTCCTTGTCCGTGACATGAAAGTCCTCGAAGATCAGCGCAGCCAGAGTGGAATGACCGGAGCATCCACGGACACCGCGGGAATTGATTTCCGCCAGGATCGCGTATTGCTCCGCCTCCAATTGCCGCTTCAGAACCTCGATTTCCTGCTTCCGGGCATGCAGCGTCGCAGTGTCGGCACGCCACCACTCGGAGCGCACCGCCTGAGGACTGTTTTCGCTGGCCACGACTCCAACGATACCCGCGTTCGAACAGGTGTGCTAGTGCGATTTGCGTAGTGGCCGCGTCTGGCTCATTTCACCCGATAGGGAACAATGGACCGTCAAACAACTGCGCTGAGCAATATACTTAAAGGACGCGTAGCGGGTGTAGGAGCCTTCGCGGCGTGGTTCCAGACTGGGTGGCGGATGTGAATCGCTGCGCCACTGGTTCGGGCACACAAACCACGATTCACGTTAGTCGCGTCAGCAGTTCTCCAGGAAGTGCCGCAGCACCCGCGTACCGAACCGCAACCCCTCGACCGGGACGCGCTCGTCGACTCCATGGGCCATAGCGCGGTAAGGAAAACCTTCCGGCAGCCACAACGGCGCGAAGCCGTAGCAGTCGATCCCCAGCGGGCTGAACGCCTTCGCGTCCGTGCCGCCGCCCATGCAGTAGGGGACCACGACCGCTTCGGGGTCCTCCGACCGCAGTGCGGCCGCCATGGCGTCGAACCACGGCGAATCCACCGGGGCCTGCACCGGTGGCTGGTGCGCGACGAACTCGCGGGTGACGCCCTCGCCGAGCATCGCGTCGAGTTCGGCGAACAGGGCGGGTTCGGCGCCGGGCAGCACGCGGACGTCCACCTGTGCCTCGGCCGAACTCGGGATCACGTTCACCTTGTAGCCGGCGTCGAGCATGGTCGGGGTCGTGCTGTTGCGGACGGTCGGGACCACCAGCGCCCCGGCCGGTCCGAGCCGCGCGATCGTTCCGTCCACATCGGACAGATCGACCGGGATGCCGAGCGCCTCCCCGGTGCGTTCCAGGAATGCCTGCACCGTCGGGGTCAGCTGGACGGGCCAGCGGTGCGCGGCGATCTTGCCGAGCGCGGTGATCAGGCGGGTGACCGCGTTCTCGTCGTTGGGACGCGACCCGTGCCCCGCGCGGCCCTTGGCGGTCAGCCGCAGGTGCGCGGTGCCGCGTTCGGCGGTCGCTACCGGATAGAGCCGCACGCTCCGGCCGTCGGCGGCGGGGACGTGGTAGGTGTAGGCGCCCGACTCGCTGATCGCGGCCGCGCAGCCGTCGAACAGGTCCCGGTGCGTCGCGGCGAGCCAGTGCGCGCCGTACTCGCCCTTGTCCTCCTCGTCGGCCACGAAAGCGAGGACCAGGTCCCGTCGCGGTCGCGCACCGGTGGCGAGGGCGGCGAGCACCATCGCGCAGAAGTCTTTCATGTCGACCGCGCCGCGGCCCCAGAGGAACCCGTCGCGGATTTCGCCCGAGAACGGGTCCACCGACCAATCGGCGGCGTCGGCCGGGACGACGTCGAGATGCCCCTGTACGAGCAGTGCGGGCAGGCTCGGGTCGGTGCCCGGGACCCGGGCGATCACGTTCGCGCGCCGGGGCGCGGATTCGATGATCTTCGAGCCGATCCCCATCCCGGACAGCAGCGACGCGACGTACTCGGCCGCTTCCCGCTCGCCTTCGGAATCCCCGTTACCGCGGTTCGTGGTGTCGAACCGGATCAACCGCGAACAAACCTCGACAACATCCAGCTCAGCCATAGATACCTTGCACCGCCCCGGCCGCGATCGCCGTGACGATCTTGAACGCCTTCATCGTTTCTGTCATGTCCGGCGCGTCGAAGCCGACTCGCCGGACGCCGATCTGTTCCACCGTCGGGATCACCGCCGCGGCCTGCGCGAGGTGACTCGCGTCGAACTCGACTTCGATCCGGTGGCCTGTGGTGAACCGCTCGACCCGGCCTGCCCGGTTCATCGAGTCCGCCGCGGCCGAGGCCAGCAGCTCCGCGGTCCTCGCGGGCGGAAGGCAGATCGCGGCGTAGCGGCTGACGCATTCCTTCACCGTGACCAGTTCCGCGTCCGGGGCGTAGTCCTGGGCGTCGTCGCAGGCCTTGTCGTCACCGGAGACGACCAGCACCGGGACGCCGTACTCGGCGGCCATCGCGGCGTTGAGCCTGCCTTCGCTGGCGGGGACGTCGTCGAGCCACACCCCGGTGATCTGATTCTCCAGGTAGGTGTGGGAGAGGACGCCGTCGAATCCGGCGCCGGCGTGATAGCCGAGGAAGACCACCCCGTCCACGCCGGTCTCGATCCCTTGCATCATCGAGAGCGGCTTGTGCCTGCCGGTGAGCATGCGCGCCCGGCCGTCGAGGTCTTCGAGCAGAAGATTCCGCTGGGAGGAATGCGCCTCGTTGACCAGTACGTCGGTGGCGCCCGCGTCGAACAGGCCGGCGATGGTCGCGTTGACGTCACCGGTGAACAGGCGCCGGAATCGTTGCCACTGTTCGGTGCCGGGGATGACGTCCTCGGTCCAGGTGACGCCGGTGGCGCCCTCCATGTCCGCCGAGATCATGATGCGCATGCCGGGCACCCTAGCCGAGGTGCTTTGCCCCCGCCGCCGCGATCAGGGCCAGGAACCGGAACGTGGATAGACAGCCCAGGCACGCTCCCACGCCGCGGCCCGGCGCCGGTCCAGTACCAGCCGGACGACCCGGTGGAGGACGACCAGTGCGGCGACCACCGCGAACCAGAGCCAGAGGCCGACGAGCACGGAATCGAACACGGCCGTGGAGGCGGTCTTCGGGGCGGTGGTGAGGTCGCCGCGGGAGTCGACCCAGATCGGCACCGGCGATCCGGCGGGGCTGCCGGGTGTGGCGAGGACGCCGCCGGTGTGCCGGACTCCGCGTGAGTCGGTCCAGGCCGCCTCGGTGGTGGCGTCGCCGGTCCCCACGCTCTCGCTGTCGACGATGCGGACGGGCGCGGCCTTCAGCAGATACGCGGTGGTGGCCTGGCGGCCGGTCGCGTCGGCGGCGGCCTCGGCCACCTGCCTGTCGTGATTGGCCGAGCCGACGGCGGCCGCGACGGGGACGGCGAGGAGCGCGGCGAGGATGACGAGCTTCAGGAGCAAGGCCTCGATACGGTCCGAAGCGCGCGCGAGCGAGTTGTGGCCGGGAAAGAGCCGTCGCCGGAACCGGGCGATCGGACCGCTGGACCCGTGCACGAGCAACTCCATTCCCTCCGGAACACGAAACACTCCGTTTCGATTGTCGGTCACCGGCGCGGCGTTGTCCCGGTATGGGGACACAGACCACTCTGTGAAGCGATACACAGCCGTTAATTCGTTTTGCCCGTCCGCGCTTCCCGGCTACCGTCGTGGCCATGGGAACTTTGTCCTTCCTGTGATTCTCGCCTTCGACGCGGCCCTGGCGTAGAGCCTTCGCTCCGCCGGGCCGCGTCCTTCCGCGCGCTCTTCTTCCTTCCGAGAATCCAGGAGGACGCCCTTATGCGTACCCCGTGTAAAAAACCCGGAACACAACTCGTGCTCTCCGGTGTCACCAAACGTTTCGACGACCATGTCGTGCTCGACGAGGTCGGCTTCACCGTCAAACCGGGGGAGAAGGCCGGTGTCATCGGCGACAACGGCTCCGGTAAATCCACGTTGCTGAGGCTGATCGCCGGTCGCGAGGAGGCGGACAACGGCACGGTGACCGTCACCGCGCCAGGCGGTCTCGGGTATCTCCCGCAGACGCTGGACCTGCCCGCCACCGCCACGGTCGGGGAGGCGATCGACCTCGCGCTGGCCGACATCCGGGAGCTGGAATCCCGGCTGCGGGCGGCCGAGGCGTCGCTGGAAACCGCGGAAGACCTGGCAGCCTACGGCGATCTCACCGCCGCGTACGAAGCCCGCGGCGGCTATGAAGCCGACGCCAGGGTGGAGGTGGCACTGCACGGACTCGGACAGCCGGGCCTCGACCGCGGCCGGCCGCTGGGCACGCTGTCCGGCGGGCAGCGATCCCGGCTGGCGCTGGCCGCCACGCTGGCGGTGGCACCCGAACTGCTGTTGCTGGACGAGCCCACCAACGATCTCGACGACGAAGCCGTCGCCTGGCTGGAGAACCACCTCCGCGGGCATCGCGGCAGGCTCGTCGCGATCACCCACGACCGGACTTTCCTCAGCCGCGTCACCACCACGATCCTCGAGGTCGACGCCGACCGCCGGACCGTGCACCGGCACGGCGACGGCTACGCGGGTTATCTCGCGGCGAAGGAGGCGGCGCGGGCCAGGTGGGTCCGGGAATACGAGGAGTGGCGGCTGGAGAAAGCCCGGCACGAAGCGCTGGCGGACGCCAACATCGATCGGTTCTCCGCGATCCCGCGCAAGGCCCCGGCGGCCTTCAGCGGGGCAGGCGCCTTCCGTGCCCGCTCTCGGGCACACGGGGCGATGAGCCGGATCCGGGCGGCCCGCGAGCGGATCCAGCGGCTCGAAGCCGATCCGGTTCCGCGTCCGCCGCGGCCCTTGCGGTTCACCGCGCGGATCGCCGCCGGGGAAGCGGAGGCCGGTCGGCCCGTGGGTGCTCGTGACCGGTCCCAACGGGGCTGGCAAGACCACCCTCATGCGGGTCCTCGCCGGTGAGCTGACGCCGTCGACCGGGTCCGCTGAGCGGGCGGGCCGGATCGGGTTCCTGCGGCAGAACGGCGGCCTCGCGGGTGACACGCCGACAGTGCTTCGGGCGTTCGCGGCGGACGGCGACGAGGAAGAAGCCGCGGAGACGTTGCTGTCGCTGGGTCTCTTCCGGGCGCCGGATCTGCGCAAGCCGGTCCAGGACCTCTCGGTCGGGCAGCGCCGCAGGCTGGAGCTGGCACGGCTGGTGACGGCCGGGACCGACCTGCTGCTGCTCGACGAGCCGACCAACCACCTCGCCCCGGATCTGGTGGAGGAGATGGAGCAGGCGCTGGAGCGGTACACCGGCGCTCTCGTCGTCACCCACGACCGGCGGATGCGGCGGACGTTCGGGGGCAGGCGGCTCGAGCTGGCATTCGAACCGGTCGCCGTCTGAGGCGGACGAGGAAGTGTCGCGCATGGTGAGACGGCGAACACCGAGGCGAGCACTCGGCGTAACCTTCTCCGACGCGATGACGTTGGGGAGATGATCGACTTGACCGGCAGCACGGTCCGCCATGCCGTCTACTTGCCACCCTTCGGCCCGTTCGGCGAGCCCGCGGTGCTCGTGGACCTCGCTGTCCGCGCGGAGGCGGCGGGCTGGGACGGTTTCTTTCTGTGGGACCACGTCGTCGCGGACACGATGCCCATCGCGGATCCGTGGACGACGCTCGGCGCGATCGCGCACGCCACCACCGGACTGCGGTTCGGGCCGATGATCACCCCGCCCGCACGGCGCCGTCCGTGGGTGGTCGCGCGGCACGCGTCGACGGTCAGCAGGCTTTCGGGCGGGCGGCTGATCCTCGGCACGGGTCTCGGCTCGGACGAATCCGGTGACTTCAGCCGGTTCGGCGAGCAGACCGACCTGCTGACCCGGTCGGCGATGTTCGACGAAGGACTCGACGTCATCCGAGCGATCTGGTCCGGGAGGCGGTTCGACCACGACGGCGCGCACTATCAGGTGGCGCTGGCCGAGTCGCCGCCCGAACCGCATCCGATCCCGATCTGGGTGGCGAGTTCCACCGACAATCCCCGAGTCGTGCGGCGGGCGGCGCTGTGCGACGGGATCTTCCCCAATCCCGAGGACCACACGCCGACGGCCGAAGAGATCGCCGAGACCCACCGCGCGCTCGGCATGGCCGGGCTGGAACCGGGACGGCCGTTCGACGTCGCGGTCGCCGGGAACGCGAGTCCCGCGTGGGAGGAACCGATCAAGGTGGACCTGCCCGCGCTGGCGCAGGCCGGGATGACGTGGTGGATGGAATCGCTGATGCACCTCGATCCGCTGGAGCTTTCGCAGAAGATCGTGGACGCGGGCCCGCCGCGGTGGTGATCGCCGTCTGTCCTCAATGGACAATGGTGCCCTCCTTCGCTGGATTCCGTTGCTCCGAATGACTTCACCGCCCTTGCGTTAGAGCTCGCCTTTGGTAGCGTCACCGTCGGCATCCGGTGAACCGGTGATGCCGGGGAGGGGACCGATGCCTAACAGGCAGGACGGGGCGAAGCTCGACGGCCACCACGCGACGCACCTGGAAACCGCGGTCGCGCTGATCAACACTCTGACCGGGGAGTACGTCCACGGCAGGCCGAAACCTCCGCTCGGCGGCCGCGATCTGGCCCGCGCCGCCACGGAGACGCTCGATGGTGCCGGGCCGGGAAACGGCCGGGTCGACCTCCTCGCGGCGGAACGGTTGCGAGACGTCGCGTCGAGGCTGCGAGAGATCATCGTGGCGCTGTCCCGGGACGAGCACGACGACGCGGCCGGGCTGCTGAACCGGATGCTCGCCGACAGCCGGGCGCGCCCGCATCTGCATCGGCACGACGATCGGTCGTGGCATCTGCACTTCCACAGTCCCGAAGCCGATCTCGTCCAGCAATGGGCGGCGGGTCTGGCCGTCTCCGTGGCCGCGGCGCTCGGCGAGCACATCCCGCATCGGGTGGGGCTGTGCGCCGCGCCCCGGTGCGATCAGGTGTACATCGACGCGAGTCAGGCGCAGATCAAACGGTTCTGCGGGCTGGCCTGCCAGAACCGGGTCAAGGCCGCCGCGTACCGCGCTCGGGTGCGCCGGTCCGGTCCGTGAACCCTCGGCACGCCGAAACCGTCGGTGGTCAAGTCTTGACCGTCCGTCGATCCCGTGGGTAATCTCTCCTTTACTTTCCAATAGTAAGGAAAGTTTCCTATTTAATCCCGCCGCCCTGACCGTCGGCGCGCCAACGCCGGTGCCGCTGACGCGAGAGGAGAAGCCGAATGCGTTGGGACAAGATCCGTCTCCGGGTGACGGCCGCACTGGCCGCCGGACTGCTGGCCCCGGTCGCCGCCGCGAGCACGTCGATGGCGACCGAGACCGCAGGAGAACCCGCAACGCAGGCCGCCGCCGCACTGCCGCCGGGCAGCCCGGCCGCGATCAACCGACAGCTGAAGGTCTGCGGCCTCCAGCTCTGCAACTCCGCGGGCAAGCCGATCCAGCTGCGAGGCATGAGTACCCACGGAATCCAGTGGTACAGCCAATGCGTGAAGACCGCGTCGCTCGACGCGCTCGTCAATGACTGGAAAGCCGACGTCCTCCGGATCTCGATGTACATCCAGGAAGGCGGCTACGAGACCAACCCGCGCAAGTTCACCGACATGGTGCACTCCTACATCGAAGAAGCCACCAAACGCGGGATGTACGCCCTGGTCGACTGGCACCAGCTCACCCCTGGCGACCCGAACGCGAACCTCAGCCGGGCGAAGACGTTCTTCACCGAGATCGCGCAGCGGCACAAGGACAAGACCAACATCATCTACGACATCGCCAACGAGCCCAACAACGTCAGCTGGGACCGCGTCCGCAGCTACGCGGAGCAGATGATCCCGGTCATCCGCGCGCAGGACTCCGACGGCGTCGTGCTCGTGGGCACCCACGGGTGGGGCTCGCTCGGCATCTCCGACGGCCGCGACGAGACCGACATCATCAACAACCCGGTGCGGGCGAGCAACTTCATGTACACGTTCCACTTCTACGCGGCGTCGCACAAAACCGAGTACTTCAACGCGCTGACCCGCGCCGCGGGCAAGATCCCGCTGTTCGTGACCGAGTTCGGCACCCAGACCGCGAGCGGTGACGGCGGCAACGACTTCACCAACTCCCAGAAGTACCTGGACTTCCTGGCCTCGAAGAAGATCAGCTGGACCAACTGGAACTTCTCCGACGACAGCCGTTCGGGCGCGGTGTTCAAACCGGGCACCTGCTCGGGCTCCTCCTTCACCGGCACGGCTCCGCTGAAGCCCGCCGGTGTCTGGATCCGGGACCGCATCCGCACCGCGGACGACTTCCCGACCTCCTGATCCCGGCAGCGCGCACGTCATGAGGGGTCCCCATAGGACGAAAAGTGTCCTATGGGGACCCCTCATGACACTTCAGCCGAGCGGCTCGAAGTCGAGCGAAGCGAGACGGTCCGGGTCGGCGAGGATGTCGATCTCCGCGATCTTCCCGTCCACGACGGTGAAGGCGAAGAGTGTCTGCGGAACGCCGTCCTTGGTGACGAGCATGCCTGCCGCACCGTTGACCAGAACGGGCAACGGAACCGCGCCCACGCCGGTCTGCCGGAACATGAGCGCCTGGCTCGCGACCGTGGCCGCGCCGCGTACGGAGCGCGAGGTGCCGGCCGGAGCCGCGCCGCCCTCCGCGCGGAGCAGGACGTCCGGGTCGAGCACGGAGACGAGGGCGTCGAAGTCGCCGTCCCGCGCGGCGGCGAAGAACGCGTCCACGACTTCCCGCTGACGGCTCAGGTCCGAGTCGGGGACGGTCGGCGAACCCTGCAGACGGCGGCGGGCACGACTGGCCAGCTGCCTGGTCGCGCCCGGCGACCGGCCCACGATCGGCGCGATCTCGTCGAACGGCAGGGCGAACATGTCGTGCAGCACGAACGCGAGCCGTTCGGCCGGGTCCAGTGTGTCGAGCACGACCAGGAGCGCGAGCCCGACCGAGTCCGCCAGCAGGATCTCGTGCTCCGGGTCGATCCCGCCCTCGCGGCCGATGATCGGGTCGGGAAGCTGCGCGCCCACCGGGTCCTCGTGCCGCGACTTGCGCGAGCGCAGCATGTCGAGGCAGATCCGGCCGACGACGGTGGTCAGCCAGCCGCCGAGGTTGTCGACGTCCTCACCGCCGTCCCGGCTGAGCCGCAACCAGGCCTCCTGCACGGCGTCGTCCGCTTCGTTCAGCGAACCGAGCATCCGGTACGCCACCGCTCTCAGATGCGTCCGGTGCCCTTCGAAGCGCCGCGCCAGCCAGTCGTGTTCTTCCACGGTCCCCATCCTTCTTCCCTGTCCGTCGTAACCCTGACGGAGGGGGGACCGTGGATGTGACAGGGCCTCACCGGGACATCCGGTAGCCGCCGTCGACCTCCTTCACCGGCTTGTGCGGGAACCGGCGTTCGGCGTAGGCCTTCGCCGCCGAATCCGGGCGCACGTACAGCGTCTCCACCTTGTCCTGCAGTGGTTTGACCACGGTTCCGAGGAAGCCGCGGCGGTCGTCGAGGTAGGGGCCGAGCACGTCTTCGCCCGCCGGGCAGACGGCCATGCAGTACGCGGCCTTGTAGTTCGGTTTGAACGCCAGGCTCTGCCACATCGACACGTTCTCCGAGTCGGTCACCCTCGACCGGAAGTCGGCGGCGTCCTCGCTGTCGGCCACGGTCTGCGCCCAGTCGGTGAAACCGCTCATGAACTCGCGGTAGTTGTGTGTCGAGCAGGCGAGGAAGTCGAACTCGCCGGTCTTCGAGATCGCGCCGATCGGGCAGGCCGCGACACACAGCTTGCACTCCAGGCAGGGGTTGTAGTCGAGGGCTTCGCCGTGGGTGGACACCTCGGCGTCGAGCAGCAGCGTCGCCAGGAGCACGAAGTTGCCGAACTTCGGGTGGATGACGTTGCGGTGCAGCCCCATGGCACCGAGTCCGGCGGCGACGGCGACCGTCTTGTGCGCGACCACCCAGATCCGGCCGGGATAGTTCTCCATTTCCATCGGGAAGGTCGCCGACGGGTTGATCGCGCGGTAGCCGGCGTCCTGAAGCGCGCGGACGATCGTGTGCCCGGCCTCGTTGATGATCTCGCCGCCGCGGTGGAACTCCTGGTTGGCGACGCTGCGGGCGGGGGAGCGGACGTCGTCGCGGTTCATCCGCACCACGAGCGAGACCAGGGTCTTGGTGCCGGGCAGCGCGCGCAGTACGTGTTCGCGTTCACCTGCCAGATCCGGATGGTCCAAGGGGACCGCGGCCGCGTCGTCGGCGCCCGCGGCGAGACAGATCTCCTTGAGCCAGGCGGCGTCGATCACCGGGGACGGCTTGTCGCGCGGTTTGGCGAGGACGGCCTGTACCGATGGATGGGCCGCGAGTTTCTTGGGCAGGCGGTCGGTCACAGCGCCTCCACGATGGTCGCGTTGGCCTGGCCGCCGCCTTCGCACATCGCCTGCAGGCCGTAGCGGGCGCCGTGGTGGTGCAGGGCGTTGACCAGCGTGCCCATCAGCCGGGTGCCGCTCGCGCCGAGCGGATGACCCAGCGCGATCGCGCCGCCGTGGACGTTGACCTTGGCCGGGTCGGCCCCGGTCTCCTGCTGCCATGCCAGTACGACGCTGGCGAACGCCTCGTTGATCTCGAACAGGTCGATGTCCGCCAGGCGCAGGCCCGCGCGCCGGAGCACCTTCTCCGTCGCCGGGATGACACCGGTGAGCATGAGCAGCGGGTCGGAGCCGGTGACAGCGAAACTGTGCAGGCGCGCGCGAGGCCGGAGGCCGAGCCTGGCGGCGGTCTCGCTGGAGGTGATGAGCACGGCGGAGGCGCCGTCGTTGATCGGGCTGCTGTTGCCCGCGGTCACCGACCAGTCGATCTGCGGGAAGCGTGCGGCCACGGCCGGATCCTGGAAGGCCGGGCGCAACTTGGCGAGCGTTTCGAGGTCGGTGCGGGGCCGGACGGACTCGTCGGTGGAGACCAGGCCGGACGGTGTCTCGATCGGCACGAGCTGGCTCGCGAACCGGCCGAGCTCGTGCGCGCGGGCCGCCTTCCGGTGCGACGACACGGCGAACTCGTCCATCGCCTCGCGGCTGAGTGACCACTTCGCGGCGATGAGTTCGGCGCTGATCCCCTGCGGTACCAGGCCTTCCGGATAGCGCTCGGCGACGCCGGGGCCGAGGGGATCGGTGCCGGGCAGCACGTTCGACCACATCGGGACGCGGCTCATCGACTCGACACCACAGGCGATGACGACGTCGTAGGCGCCGGCCATCACGCCCTGCGCGGCGAAGTGGACGGCCTGCTGGCTGCTCCCGCACTGCCGGTCGACGGTGGTCGCGGGCACGGTTTCGGGCAGCCCGGCCGCGAGCGCCGCCCATCGCGTGACGTTCTGGGCCTGTTCGCCGACCTGGTCGACCGCGCCGCCGATGACGTCGTCGATCAGCGCCGGGTCGAGCCCGTTGCGGCCGACGAGGGCGCGCAAGGTGTGGGCCAGCAACTGGACCGGGTGGATCTCGTGCAGGGCGCCGCCGGGCTTGCCCTTGCCGATCGGGGTGCGGACGGCGTCCACGATCACCGCGTCGTGCACGACTGCCTCCTGGGAGAGTTGGGATTTCCAACTCACTCTGACATCGAGTGGGTTGGAAATCAAGACTCACTGGGTTTACGCTGGTCGCATGACCGAAGGACCGAGGGATTGCTCGATCGCCAACGCGATGGAGGTGATCGGCGAGCGCTGGAGCCTGCTCGCGCTGCGCGAGGTGTTCTTCGGGGCGCGGAGGTTCGACCAGATCGTCCGCAACACCGGGGCGAGCCGGGACATCCTGACCGCGCGGCTGCGCAAACTCGTCGAGGCGGGAATCCTCGAGAAACGGCTCTACGAGGAGCATCCGCCGCGATACGAGTACGTGCTCACCGAGGCGGGGCACGCGCTCAACCACGTGCTGCTGAACCTCATGGCGTGGGGCGACAAGTACGTCACGGAAGGGCCGCCGCCGACGGTGTGGCGGCACGCGTGCGGGGAAGAACTCGCGCCGGAGACGGTGTGCGCGCACTGCCGCGAACCGGTGCGGGAGAAGGACATGACGCTGGTGCGGAGTACGCGGCGCGTCCGGGCCTCGTGAGTGGTGATGACGCTTCTGACGTCATCACCACTCACGAGGCTTCAGGAGCGAGCCTTCCACTCCCGTTCGATCATGCGCATCAGCGCGGGATAGACGAACAGGTAGCGGAACGGCTTGATGAACCCCATGTACGCCCGGCCGAACCGGCCGTTGGGTTTGACCAGCACCGCCAGCTGACCGCGATACCGCCCCGGCTCGTCCTCGATCCACGCGAGATGCAGGACGCCGTGCATGGTCCGGTTCGCCATCTCCGCGGCGAATTCGTCGTCCAGCCGATAGACCGGGGTGAACGGCAACCAGTCCTCGTCGGGGCCGGTGGGTGTGTCGCGGAGGTCTTCCGGCAGCCGGTCGCGGAGTGAACCGACCCGGGTGTCGAGACCGGAATCCCGTTTGTCCAACCGGAACAGCGCGCCCAGCTTCCACCGCAGCGACCACAGTGCGCGGACGATCGCCGGGGCGCCGTCCGGGAAATTCCCCGACGAGAACTGTTTGACGAGCTTGGGAAAGTCGTCGGGGCCGCCGGGAGTGCCGAGCGCCCAGACGTCTTCGAGGTCGAAGTCGCCCGCGATCTCGTGGATTCGCCACGAGCGCGTCGTATGGGCCGTGTTCGCGAGTTTCACGCCGACACCAGCTGGACGATCTCACGGGGGCGCACCTCGCGGTCGTCGAAGGTGACGTCTACTTCGGCCGATCCCAGTGCTCGCATCGAAGCTGCTTGTGCCGCTTCGGATTCCCAGCGTGCGATCGACACTACGGCGTCGCCGCCGGCGGTGACCCAGCATTCGGCGCCGAGGCAGCCCGGCGTGGAGCGCAGCACCTCGGCGACCCGCTGGACCCGCGAGATGAAGGCGTCGTGATGGTCGGTGTGCGGGTAGTGCGTTGCTACGAAGCCGACAGTCATGTCGTTGTTCCTCCCAGTGCGTTCCGCCATCTATACGGTAGCGTATATATCGCTGTCGTGGTGACGGCGTGACGGGAGATACGGTGATCACATGGCCGCAGAGACCCGGACACCGCCGCAAGCGTGGATCGAGGCGGGGCTGCGCGCGCTGGCCGCCGGAGGTCCTGGCGCCGTCCGCGTCGAGGCGCTCGCGAAGACGCTGGGAGTCACCAAAGGCGGCTTTTACGGGCATTTCGCCGACCGCGGCGCGCTGATCGAGGAAATGCTGGCCACCTGGGAACGGACGAGCACCGGCGAACTGATCGCGAGCGTCGAGCGCGAAGGCGGCGACGCCAAGGCGAAGATCCGTCGGGCGGGCATGCTCATCACCGAGCGGGTCCTGGCGGTCGACCTCGCCATCCGCGACTGGTCCCGCCGTGATCCCGGCGTCGCCGAACGGCTCAGGCGGGTCGACAACCAGCGGATGGACTACCTGCGGTCCCTGATGCGCGAGATCTTCACCGACGAGGACGAGGTCGAAGCCCGCTGCCTGCTGGCGTTCTCGCTGCTCGTCGGCAAGCATTTCATGGCCGCCGACCACGGCGGACGCACTCGCGACGAGGTCACCGAACTCGCCGGGACCCTGCTGCTCAAGGGCTAGTACGCGCGCCACTAAGGTGGACGGATGGCGTCGGTCAAACAGTTCCAGGTCACCTTCGACTGCGCGGATCCCCAGCGGGTCGCGCGATTCTGGTGCGAGATATTGGGTTACGTCGTGCCGTCGCCCCCGGAGGGGTTCGCCACCTGGGACGAGTACGAGCGCACCCTGCCGCCCGAGGAACGGGGCCAGTCGTTCGCCTGCAGCGATCCCACCGGGGTGGGCCCGCGGCTGTACTTCCAGCGCGTACCCGAAGGCAAGGTCGTCAAGAACCGGGTGCACCTCTGCGTGCGGGCGGGCACCGGGCTCGTGGGTGACGAGCGCCTCGCCGTACTCGAGGCGGAGCGCGACCGGCTGGTAGCGCTCGGCGCGGTGTGTGAGCGGGTGATGCTCGCGGACGACGAGAACGAATCGTGCATCGTCATGCAGGACATCGAGGGCAACGAGTTCTGCCTCGACTGAGCCGCCTACTCGTCGTCCTCTTCGGGAGTCGTCGGGACCTGCTTGCGCGCGACGTAGATGAGCAGCCCGATGATCACCACGGGGCCGACGAAGATGAGGATCTCGTCCCAGCCGCCCTGGTGCATCATCATCACCCGCGCCGCGATGGTCATGAGCCGGAGACCAGCGCGATCCCGAGCGCGGTGTAGCCGATCATCAGTGCCAGCATCGGGTATTGGCCCACCTTGACGTAGTTCGCGCGGAGCACGCCGACGGAACGATCATGTGCCGAGGTTACGGCCAGCACGTGCCCGGCGACGATTCCGGCGATCTGCACCAGCGCGATCACGCCCGTCGAGACGACCGTGTAATCGATCGCGCGGCCGAAGCCCTGCTGCCCGGAGAACACCGCGAACGAGAAGTAGTGCGCGACCGTGTACCCGACCATGATCGGGATCAAGGACGGCGCGAACGCGGGATACGGGTCGAACCCGCGGCGCAGATAGGGCCTGGTCAGGCTGATGGCGCCCGCGTAAGCGCCGTAGGTGAGCGCGATACAGGCCGCGAGCCCGGCGGTGCCGTCGAAAACGCCGGCGTCCAGCGACGTCCAGAACGGGAGCCGGGTCAGACCGTCGAACGCCGTCGAGCCCAGCACCACGAGAACCAGCGCGGTCAGCCAGGGCGCGGGGGAGAGGGTGAGCAACCCGTCCAGCGGGTTTCGGCAGACGAGCCGCCCATCGGCTCGTCTGCCGAAAGGGGAGAGGCGCGCGATCAGGCGCGCGTAGACCTCGAAAGCGTCGCCACGGTCGAACCACCGCGAACCGAACACCACGCCGAGCGCAATGTGTATAACGGCGTACACGGTGCTGGACAGGGCGATCGCACGCGGCGAGTCGGAGTGAGGGAAGACCAGTTCCAACCAAAGAAACGCCAGGAGGCCGACGATCGCGGGCAGATAACCCCACCTGTCCGGGAGTTCGCGATGGCGGAGAGGGATCAGCGACGCGATCGTCCTCAGTGGATTGAGTCGCCGCCAGATCGGGCCGAACGCCAGTGAAAGCGGGACCAGGCCGACCCAGAACCAGACGTAGAACCAGGCCGGAGCCGGGTTCTCGGCCGAACTGGCGGGGCCTGCCCAGGCCATCACGAGAAAGCCCGCGAACAGCATCACGCCGAGCCCGCGCAACACCACCCGGAGGAACGCGCTGTCGGCGAACCGTTGCAGACCACGGGGAAGCGCGCGGCCGGCGTCGGCGCCGCGGAGTCTGGGCTCCTTCCAGAACACGGTGAGCGCGAAGAAGGAGACCATCACGGCCGCCGCTCCCGCGTAGAGCGCGAGCCACAGCGGGACCGGCAGATCGGACCGGCCGCCGAGACCGTGCGCCAGGATCATCCGCTCACCCGGAGCTTGGTCACCGCCGCGCCGCTCTTGTGCAGTTCCACCTCGAAGATCCCGTCGATGTTCGCGGTGAAGGCGACGGTTCCCGGAATCCCGGGGGCGAGCTGGGCGGCCTTGTCGTAGCCGTGGACGTGCAGTTCGTCCGCCTGGTCGGAGGTGACTTCCAGCGCGACGTTCTCGCCGGTACGCACCGCGACCTCTTCCGGGCCCGCCGTGCGTTTGCCCTCGGTGATCGAGAATTTCACGGTCCGGGCGCCGGTCTGCTGGGTCGGTTCCGAACAGCCCGTCACGGCCAGCAGCGCGGCCACGGTGATCCCGCAGATCCCGCCGATCCTCCGCATCGAGGTCCCTCCAAGTCGTACGCCCCGGCTTGCCTGTCCGGGACCTTGCCCCTATCGTGTTACCCCAAGGTAACAGTTACTTAGGTTAGCAGGAAGGCGAGCACGGTGTTCATGGCTCAGGAGAGCCCGCCTGCCGGCGGCGCGCAATTCGGGCAGATCGTCATCGCGGGCCTGATGTTCACCGCGGTCTTCCTTCCCTTGGCTGTCTTCGTCCTCCGTGAGCGCGCGGGAAAGCGCACCGTCGTCGGTCGCGTCGCCGACTGGACGGGTGAATTCAGCGGGCTGCCACGCTGGGCGGCGCTGCCGATGGTCGTCGCCTTCCTCTCCGGGATGTCGGCGCTGATCGGCGTCTACTGGGACGTGCCGATCCACATGGAACTCGGCCGCGACGAAGGACCGCTCGCGAATCCGTCGCACTACCCGATCTACTTCGGACTGATGGGCATCTTCGCCAGTGGCGTGCTCAGCGCGACCCTGGCGACCAAGGATCTGCCGAAGCGCACCTTCCGCATCGGCCCGCACTGGCGCGCCCCGATGGGCTCCATCCAGATGATGGCGACCGGTCTGGTCGGCATCGCGGGCTTCCCGCTCGATGACGTCTGGCACCGCCTGTTCGGCCAGGACGTCACCGAATGGGGACCCACGCACGTACTGATGATCGGCGGCGGCGTCTGCGTCGTCCTCGGTCTGCAGCTGCTGCTCGGCGAAGCCCGCCAGGTCGGCGCGACCGGACCGATCGTGCGCCTGCTCGGGCCGGTGCTCGCCGGCGCCTGGATGATGGGCGCGTCGGCGTTCCTGATGGAGTTCGACCTCGGCGTGCCGCAGTTCCCGATGTTGTCGCAGGTCGTGCTCGTCGGCCTGATCGGTGCCTGGACGCTGACCTACGGACGGCTGTCCTGGGGCCCCGGCGGCGCGCTGATCGTGGTCGTGGTCTTCCTCGCCTCGCGTGCGTCGTTCACCGTCATCCCGCTGTTCGCCGACCTGCACGTGGCGTCGCTGCTGCCGTACGTCGCCGAAGCGGTGATCATCGAGGTCGTCGCCCTGGTGCTGCGCGGCAGGAAGGGGTATTCCTTCGCCGTTGTCGCCGGTCTGCTCGTGGGGACGGCCGGGATGCTCGCCGAAGCGGCGTTCACCCAGTGGCTGATGCCGAATCCGTGGCCGGCCGCCCATCTGCCGTTGTTCGTCCTGTTCGGAACCGGCGCGGCACTCGCGGGCGCGTTCATCGGCGTCTGGCAGTACGAACGGGTGGAGGAGACGGCGACCCAGGTGCCCGCGACCGGGCCCCGGCACTCGATCGGGCTCGTCGGCGCACTGGGCGCGGTCGTCCTGATGTCGGCGGTCGCCGTCCCGCAGGACCCGGAAGCGGGGTTCACCGCGGACGTCCGGCTGACCGAAGCCGCCACCGGGCTGCCGATCTCGAATCCGCACGGTGGCGGCACGCCCCGATGGGTTGACGCGACCGTCACGATCTCCCGGCCCGACCTGGCCGACGACTCCGTCTGGTTGAACGGCTTCGCTTGGCAGGGTGGCGACTTCTTCACGGCGCCGCTGGAGAAGATCGGCGAGGGCGTTTACCGCACGGCGCAGCCGCTGCCGGTGTTCGGCCAGTGGAAGACCGGGATCCGGGTGCACGTGCCGAACCGGATGATGGGGCTCGCCCCGATCTACGCGCCCGCCGACCCGGCCGCGAACGCGCCGTCGATCGACGCGGCGTCCGGCCCGCGGGTGTTCATGTCCGAGATCGAGTTCCTCCAGCGGGAACGGAAGTCCGATACCCCCACCGTGCTGTGGACGGTCGCCTACGCCGTCGTCGGGCTGATCTTCGCCGGGATGTGGGCGCTGTTCGCGTGGCTTTACGCGGCCGCGGCCAGCGCGCGGCGGCGTGAGGTCTCCGTCGGCTGACCTTCCTCCTGTCGCGATTCGTCCTCTGGATGCGGTAGTTGCGTTGCGCAAGTACCGCATCCAGAGGACGAAACGCTTTGCTCCCACTTCGTTCGCGCGTATCGATTGAGCATCATCGGGCGCAAGCCTTTTGCAAGCACGGTTCCCTTGAATACCCAGGACACCGCACGTGTTCCCACTTCACGCGCCGAATTGGTGACTCAACGCTACTGGGCTCGAACGCAAAGTAGCTGTCGACCACGCGATGGCGTCCGCCGTGCACGATCGGTATTGGCGAGTCATTGCGCGGTTACCGCGACATGTGGTTACTTTTCCGCCTCGGGGGTTGGCACACAGCGAATTTCGATGGGGTGGTCTTCGTGCGCACAGAGCGTTTTCCCAGACGACGACGCGGTCTCCGCGTGGTCGCGGTTCTTGCCGCTTCGGCGGTCGCGACGGTGCCTTTCGCGCCGGTCGCGACGGCGCAGCAGCAGGGCAAGGTGCTGCGGGTGGCGCTCACGACCGGTATCGACCACCTGAACCCCTTCACCGCCACGCTGTCGGCGGCGACGCAGGTCGGCCGGTTCAACTACGAGTTCCTGACCCTGCCTTCGGCCGAGGACACGCAGCCCACGGGCGGCGTCGCGGAGTCGTGGAAGACCTCCGACGACAAGCTCACCTGGACCTTCACCATCCGCCAGGGGATGAAGTGGTCCGACGGCAAGCCGGTGACCGCGCAGGACCCCGCGTACACCTTCCAGCGGATGCTCGACGACGAGAACGCCCGTACCGCGAACGGCAGCTACGTCACGAACTTCGCGTCGGTGTCGGCACCGGACGACAAGACACTCGTCATCAAGACGAAGACGCCGCAGGCGAGCATGACCGCGCTCGACGTCCCGATCGTGCCCAAGCACATCTG
This sequence comes from Amycolatopsis sp. NPDC039088, assembly GCF_055598845.1. Lineage (NCBI taxonomy): Bacteria > Bacillati > Actinomycetota > Actinomycetes > Pseudonocardiales > Pseudonocardiaceae > Amycolatopsis > Amycolatopsis sp. NPDC039088. Next base: position 18,933 of record NZ_JBVKAE010000012.1, read on the forward strand.
GGAACCGATCAAGGACCTCAACGCACCCTCGACCGACGAGATGGCCGTCGTCGGCGTCGGCAGCGGCCCGTACCTGCTGACCGAGTACAAGAAGAACGAGTTCGTGAAGTTCAAGGCGAACAAGGACTACTGGCGCGGCGCGCCCAAGGTCGACGAACTGCAGCTGCTGCAGTTCAAGGACGCCGAGGCGGCGGTGAACGCGCTCAAGCAGGGCGAGGTCGACGTCATCAACCGGCTCACCCCGACGCAGTTCGACGCGCTCAAGGGCGAGAAGAACATCACCACGAACAAGGCACCCGGCCGCCGGTACAACGAGCTCATCATCAACTTCGGCGTGAAGAACGTCGCCGAGCAGCCGATCGGTGACGGCAACCCGCTGCTGAAGGACATTCGCGTCCGCAAGGCGATCGCGCAGGCCATCGACACCGAGTCCATCGTCCAGAAGGTGATGAGCGGCTACGGCCAGCCCGGAACCGGTGTCGTGCCCGCGATCTACAAGGCCTACACCTGGAGCCCGTCCGAGGCGGAGAAGACCAAGTTCGACATCGCCGCGGCGAACGCCACGCTCGACCAGGCGGGCTTCACCAAGGGTGCCGACGGCATCCGGGTCGCCCCTGGTGGCGCGAAGCTGGAGTTCCGCCTCGCCGGCCACGCGAACCGCCCGTTCGACCAGCGGACCGCCCAGTTCGTCTCCGGTTGGCTCAAGGACGTCGGCATCGGCGTCAAGCAGGAACTCGTTTCCGACGACGAACTCGACGACCGCACCACCGCGGGCAACTACGACCTCGCGATCTCCGGTTACGGCACCTCGCCCGACCCGGATTACGCGCTGTCGCTCAACACCTGCGCCGCCCGTCCGAACGCACAGGGCAACGGCGGGACCTCGGCGACGTTCTTCTGCGACCCGCGGTTCGAAGAGCTGTACAAGAAGCAGTTGACCGAGTTCGACCCGGCCAAGCGCGCCGAAATCGTCAAGCAGGCACAGGCCGTGCTGGCGAGCCAGTACGTCGACGTCGTCCTGGACTACGACAACGTGCTCGAGGCCTACCGCTCGGACAAGTTCGCCTCGTTCACCAAGCAGCCGCAGCCCGACGGCGCGATCCTCGAGCAGTCCGGGTACTGGGGCGTCTACGGCGCCACCCCCGCCGACGCGGCCGCCGCGAGCTCCGACGACGGCGGAAGCAACACCGGACTGTGGATCGGCATCGGCGCGGTCGTGCTCGTGGTGCTCGTCGGCGGCGGTGTGCTGCTCGGACGGCGCGGCAAGTCCGCCGAAGACCGGGAGTAAAGGACAGCGTTGAGCGAGGCACTCAGTTCTCTCGACCAGACCTCGGTGCTCGTCGACCCCGACGAGCACCGAGGCGGGACCGGCACCACGCGGTTCGTCCTCTCCAAGATCGGCGGCGCGCTGGCGAGCCTCGCGCTCGTCGTCGTCCTCGGCTTCTTCCTGTTCCGGACGCTGCCCGGTGATCCCGTGCGGTTCATGGTCCGTGACCGGCCGACGGATCCGGTGCAGATGGCGGAGCTGCGAGAGAAGATGGGCGTGGACAAGCCCCTGCTGCGGCAGTTCTGGGACTACGTCGTCGGCTTGTTCCGCGGCACCATGGGCGATTCCTATCTGCTGAAGCGTCCGGTCATGGACCTGATCGGCGAGCGGCTGTGGCCGACCATTCTGCTCGTCGGCAGCGCGACCGTGCTCGCGATCGCGCTCGGCCTCTGGCTCGGCATTCGCGCGGGCTGGCGCCGGGGGAGCAGGTTCGACAAGGTCCAAACAGGACTCGCGCTGACCCTGTGGTCGGTACCGCAGTTCTGGCTCGGGCTCATGCTGCTCGTCGCGACGAACGGCCTCTTTCCCAGCCGGGGCATGCATTCCCCGGACGCCGAGCCGGGCTTCTTCAGCGAAGGGCTCGACGTCCTCCACCATCTGGTGCTGCCGTGCGTGACCCTGCTGGTGGTGTTCTACGCCCAGTACATGCTGGTCATGCGCTCGTCGTTGATCGGTGAGATGAATTCGGACTACCTCACCACCGCGCGGGCCAAGGGACTGCGGGACGACCTCGTGCGCAAGCGGCACGCGGTTCCCAACGCCCTGCTCCCGACGGTGACGCTGGTGTTCATGCAGTTCGGGATGGTGGTCTCGGGTGCGGTCTCGGTCGAGGCCGTGTTCAGCTGGCCAGGTCTCGGGCAGCTGCTCTACGAAGCGCTTCGCGGCCCGGACCTTCCTGTGCTGCAAGGCGTCTTCGTCACGCTCGCCGGCGCGGTGGTGCTGATGAACCTGCTCGCGGAACTGCTCTACCGCGTGCTCGACCCCAGGGTGCGGACGGCATGACGACAGCGGAAAAACCCGGTTCGATCGTCTGGCGCCGCCGTCGCGCGGCCGTGGCGAAACACTGGCACGAGTTCACCACCAACAAGGCGGGTGTCTTCGGCCTCGCGTTCCTCGCGATCATCACGGTGCTGGCCATCCTCGCGCCGGTGATCTCGGACGAGTCCGGCCTCGACGTCACCAAGGCCACCGGCGGTTCGCTGACCCCGCCCAGCGCGGAGTTCTGGCTCGGTACGGAGATCGACGGCCGCTCGGTGCTGCTGATGACGTTCTGGGGCGCGCGGATCTCGCTGCTCACCGGCTTCTCGGCGGCACTCCTCTCGGTACTGATCGGCACGCTCGTCGGGATCGCGGCCGCGCACTTCAGAGGATGGTCGTCCGCGCTGCTGCTGCGGTTCACCGACTTCTTCCTGGTACTGCCGTCGCTCGTCCTCGCCGTGGCGCTGGCTTCGGTGCTGGAGCAGGGTGCCATGACGGTGATCGTCGCCATCGGCGTCACCGCCTGGCCGAGCACCGCGAGGCTGGTCCGGGCACAGACACTGACGATCGAGGGCCGCCCGTACATCGAGCGCGCGAAGGCGCTCGGCGGCGGTCACCTGCACGTTATCGGCAAGCACGTCTTGCCCGGTGTCATGCCGCTCGTGCTGGCCAACACCACCCTCGTCGTCGGCAACGCGGTCATCGCGGACGCGACGCTGGCCTTCCTCGGTGTCGGCAACCCGAACACCATCTCCTGGGGCACCATGTTGCAGACCGCGCTGAACAACGGCGCGATCAGCAAGGGCGCCTGGTGGAACCTGCTGCCGCCGGGTATCGCGATCGTCGTGATCGTCCTCGCCTTCACCCTCGTCGGACGCGCGCTGGAGACCGTGCTGAACCCGCGCCTGAAGGGACAGCACTCATGAGCCCCTTGCTGGAACTGAAGAACCTCGGTGTCACCTACACGACCGGCAGCGGCGAGGTCGCCGCCGTCCGGGGCGTCGACCTGGTGCTCGAACCCGGCGACACCCTCGGGGTGGCGGGGGAGTCGGGGTCGGGGAAGTCGACCGTCGCGATGAGTGTCCTGCGGCTGCTCCCGCGGTCGGCGAAGATCAGCGGGGAGATCCTGCTGGACGGCGAAGACGTCACGGCCATGAAGTGGGGCAGGCTGCGGGCGGTGCGCTGGGCCGAGGCCTCGGTCGTGTTCCAGGGCGCGATGCACGCGCTCAACCCGGTCCGCAAGATCGGCGAGCAGATCGCCGAGCCGATCCGCCTGCATCCACCGGGTGGAAAGGCGCCCTCGGACGCTGAGATCGAGGCCAGAGTCGCCGAACTGCTCGAACAGGTCGACCTGCCGCCCGGCCGCGCCGGGGCGTACCCGCACGAGCTGTCCGGCGGTCAGAAGCAGCGCGTCATGATCGCGATGGCGCTGGCCTGCTCGCCGCGGCTGATCATCGCGGACGAGCCGACCACCGCACTCGACGTCGTCGTCCAGGCCCAGGTACTCGCCCTGCTCGGCAGGCTGGTCGCCGAGCAGGGGATCGGGCTGATCATGATCAGCCACGACCTGTCGGTGCTCGCCGCGACCTGCCGCCGGATCGCGGTGATGTACGACGGCGAGATCGTCGAAGAACGGCCGAGCGCGGAGTTGATGAACGCGCCGCGGCACGAACACAGCAAGGCGCTGGCGGCCGCGTTCCCGACCGTCGGCGATCCGGCTTCACGGTTCGCGCCCGCCACCAGCACGCCACTGCCGCCGGAGCCGGAACGCGCCGGTGACCAGCCCGCGCTCCTGGAGGCCGAGGACCTGCGCGTCAGCTTCCGCGACCGCACCGGCAAGCGGATCAACGCCGTCGCCGGAGTGAGTCTCCAGGTGCGGAAGGACGAGATCGTCGCGCTGGTCGGCCAGTCCGGCTCCGGTAAGACGACCCTCGCCCGGACGCTGCTCGGGCTGCAGAAACCCGACTCCGGGGCGGTGCGCTACGACGGCAAGCCCGTCCCGCTGGGCGGAGCCGGGCTCAAGGCGTACCGGCGGCAGGTCCAGCTGGTCCTGCAGGACCCGACCAGCGCGCTGAACCCGAACCACACGGTGTACGAGGCCGTCGCGGAAGGCCCACGCATCCACGGCATGGGCGCGAGCGAGCACGAGATCGTCATCAAGGCCCTCGAAGCGGCCGAACTGCGGCCGGCGGAGAAGTTCCTCGACCGGCTCCCGCACGAGTTGTCCGGCGGGCAACGGCAGCGCGTGGTCATCGCGGGCGCGCTCGCGCTGAACCCCGGCGTGGTCGTGGCCGACGAACCGGTGGCGTCGCTCGACGCGTCGGTGCGCGGGGAGATCCTCGCGCTGCTGCTGCGCCTGCGGCGTGAGCTGGGTCTCGCTGGGCTCGTGATCACGCACGACCTGGGGCTGGCGTGGAACATCGCCGACCGGGTCGCGGTCATGTACCGCGGGGAGCTGGTGGAGGTCGGTACCGTGGAAGAGGTCCTGCTGGACCCGAAGCACGAGTACACGAAGTCGCTGCTCGCCGCGTTGCCGGGAGGTACCGCTCAGCGGGCGGCGGCGGACCGCTGACCGACGGGAAACCCGTGTCCAACGCGGGAAATACCCATTGCCGCGCACACGCACAGGCGCGGTGTGTAACCTCCAATCTCGAAATGGTGACCACGACAGACCCCCAGCAGACGCCCTCGGCCGGTTCGCTCGGCGAGCGGCTCCGGGTGCCTTCCCGCTTCCCGTACCGCACGATCGCGATGGGAACCGTGGGCAGCACGCTGCTGATGCTGGCCGCGCTCGGCGCGGGCGGCATCCTCGTCCGTGACCCGATCCTGGGCCACGGGCCCTTGTCGTGGATCCGTTACGGCCACGGCCGTCTCCTGGCCAACGCGATGCTCTACCTCGGCTTCGGGCTGATCATCTGGGCGTGGGTCCGGTTAGGCCGCTACGCGCTCGCCGGCCGGATCGGCAGCCGTCCGATCGTGATCGCGGCGGCCTGCTGGATGGCGCCCCTGCTGGTGTCGCCGCCGCTGTTCACCCGCGACGTCTTCTCCTACCTCGCGCAGGGCGCGCAGCTGCTGAACGGCCTCGATCCATACGCCAACGGCCCGGCCGAACTGGTCGTGCTGCCGGACGTCGTGCAGAACGTGCACCCGCTGTGGCAGACCACGCCCGCGCCGTACGGCCCGCTGTTCCTGCTGGTCGCCAAGGGAATCGTCTCGGTCACCGGCAACGACATGATCGCCGGGGTCATCGCGACCAGGCTCGTGCTGATGATCGGCCTGATCGGCATGCTGTGGTCACTGCCGCGGCTGGTCAAGCATCTCGGCGGCAAGCTGCCGATCACGCTGTGGCTCGCCATCGCCAGCCCGATGACGGTCATCCACCTCGTCGGCGGTCCGCACAACGACCTGCTGATGCTGGGCTTCCTCACCATCGGGGTACTGGCCGCGCTGGAGCGCAAGCACGTCCTCGCGATCGTCCTGGTCACCATCGGCATGCTGATCAAGCCGACCGCCGCCTGGGCACTGCCGTTCCTGGTCTGGGTGTGGGCGAACCACCTGCCCGGCGACCGGAAGGTGGTCAACTTCTTCCGCGCCGGGGCGGCGTCGGTCGGGATCTTCTTGCCGGTGTTCGTCGCGGGAACCTGGATTTCGCTCGGTTCGGTGAACCTCGGCTGGCTCACCGGCCTCAAGGCGCCGACGCTGATCGCGAACTGGATGAACTTCCCGACCGGGATCGGCGAGATCGTCTACTCGCTGGTGAACCTGGTGATCGACGTCGAAGTCTCGCCGTTCGTCACCGTGTTCCGGGCGATCGCGATGATCGGTCTGTTCGTCTTCGCCGGCCGCCAATGGTGGCTCGCGCGCAACGGCGGGAACCCGGCGATCCACCGGATGGCGATCGTCCTGCTGGCCGGCGCGATCGTCCCGCCGCCGTCGCTGCCGTGGTACCTGACCTGGGGTTTCGTGGTCCTTTCTGCCTTCGAGTGGCGCCGCCGTAACCTCGCCGTCGTCGTCGCGGTCTCGGTGTTCGTGACGCTGGTGTACTACCCGACAGGGGAGCAGGCGCTGTACGACTGGTGGTTCATGGCCGGGGTCGTCGCCGCGAGTGTCTACGCGGCCGCCTCGCTGCTGCGGCCGGATCCGCTGGGGATCATCGCCGCTTGGCGGGGGAAGCCGGTGGAGCAGTTCCTGCCCGCGGAGGCCCCTCGCTCCTCCTGATACGCGCCGGTGGCGGACGAGCCGAGGTAGGGCCGGGCCTGATTCTGGAAGCCAGCGGCGCTTCAGTGTCCACAAGGGACCTTGCCGGTCGATTGAGTGTCTGATTGATGCCGCTATGTATGTTTCCGCGTGGGGTCGTGAGTGATAATGAGGGTTAGAACGACCCAAATCACTCTCGACCCCCTCGCGAAACCGTGCAACTCGCCCAAACCGGGCGCAATTGTCTCAAAAAGTGTCCCTATGGACAGTCAAGTGCCGGGTGAGGCCCTTGCGTGAGCCCGCTCCCGTCGGGTCCGCCATGACGCGTTCGCTTACTTTGAGGGGCTCTGAGTCCCTCAAAGTGGCCTCGGATTTTGTGTGCCTACGTCTGGTCGCCAGAGGAGCGGTGATTCGACGGGCCGGCTGATCAAGGGCACCTCGGTCGGGTGCCCGGTGCGAAGCCGAGAGTGGGGGAGCGGGGACGTCCAGCGTCATCCACACTCAAAACGCACCGACCTACTGGTGTGACAACTCCACCAGTAGGTCAACAAGTCAGTGGTCGCCAAGGAGTCCTTCGCGACCCGGGCCATTGCCGGGCTCGCCCGCCGTAGATACCCAGGCCCGTAAAATGTATAACGACCTATACGGCGTGGCAATGGCGTTGTTGCCGTTTCACGGCAACAACGCCAAAGAAAGCTAAGAAGCCCGCCATCCTCGCCAAGTGTGGACGAGAGTGCTCACGACCGCGTGCGGGGGCGGCTGCTCTTCGTACTGCGGATACTTCTCCCGCAGCAGCCGCACCGGCAGCGCCTGCTCGCCGGGATCGGTCAGCACCCTGGCGACCCCGTCGGCCCGCGCCCACCACAGTCCGGCCCAGTCCTCGTCGTAGTGGTCGGTCAAGAAGCTGACCATCGGGTTCTCGGCGATGTTCTTCAGCCGTCGCAGCGCTGTCGTGCTCTTCGGCTTGTGATCGATCGCGAAGGCCACCGAATCCCCTTCGACGACGAAGGTCACCGGGACCAGATGCGGCACGCCGTCCGCCCCCGTCGTCGCCAGCCTCGCGATCCGCTCGCCCTCGAACCGGGCGCGGGCTTCCTCCGGGGACAACCGCATGCCTAGACGCTACGCCGTACCCGGAGCACGTTGTCCGAACGCGTCCCCGGTTGCCCCTCCGGTCCCGGGTGGTCGTGCGTGATCAGATCCTGCAGCTCCACGGTCCATTCACCTTCGGCCAGCGCCAGCGCTTCGAGTACCTCGGCGGGCGTCGGGAAATGGACGTCCTTGTGCGGCGGGTCCTCCATCCAGGTCGGCCAGCCCGCGTGGCCGGCGACCAGCAGCGTGCCGCCGGGTGCGACGGCCTCGGCGGCACGGCGGAGCGCCTTGTCGCGGTCGCCGTTCTCCTCGACGGGGGAGTGGAAGAACTGCGCCGAGACGAGGTCGAACCGCCCCTCCGGGAAGGACACCGCGACATCATGACGCTCCCAGGTGATGCCTTCGACCCCGGCTTCGGCCGCGTGCGCGGAGGCACGATTGAGCGCGGTGTCCGAAATGTCGACGGCGGTGACGCGCCATCCTTGCCGCGCGAGCCAGATCGCGTCGCCGCCTTCGCCGCATCCGAGGTCGAGTGCGGTGCCCGGTGTCAGATCGGCGGCTTCGCGTACCAGCAGCGGGTTCGCTTTCCCGCTCCAGACCTGGTCCTTGTCCCTGTAGAAGTCTTCCCAGAACTGCTGTGTGGAATCCATGTCGGAAACGATGCCCGCGATCTCGCCGAAACCGCCAGTCCTGTTGCTGTTATGGCAAAATCCGCAGCGTTCCCTGGTTCGCGTCGAGGGTGGCCCGCGCGCCGAGGGGGATGGTCGGCGACGCCGGGACATGGCCGAAGCCGAAGTCCCACACCGTCGGCACGCCGAGCGGGCCAAGCCGATCGAGCATCAGGTCTCGGATCGCTTCGGGCTCGCCGCACGCTTTCCACGAGCCCAGTACGACTCCCCGGGCGCCGTCGAGCCAGCCGGATCGCAGCAGCTGGGTCACCATCCGGTCGATCCGGTACACCGGTTCGGTGACGTCTTCCAGCAGCACGATCGCGTCTCGCGCGGAGCCCTGCTCGGGAGTGCCGAGGCCCGAGGCGAGCAGGGAGAGGTTGCCGCCGATGAGCGTGCCGGTCGCGGTACCCGGCACCAGTGGCGACGCCGTCGGCGAGGTGATCGTCCGTACCTCGTCCGGTTCGAACAACGACAGCCGCAGGTGTTCGGCGGCCACCGCGTCGAACAGGGTGGTCGCGGGCAAGGGGGAGAACAGGGTTTCCAGTCCCAAGTGGACATTCACCGCCCGGTGCAGCGCGGTCACGTCGCTGGATCCCGCGAACATCTTCGGACCGGCTGCCCGCAGCGCCGTCCAGTCGACCAGGTCGAGCATCCGCTGGGAGCCGTAGCCGCCGCGGGCGGCGAGCACGCACGTCACGCCTGGATCCAGCCACGCCCGCGTGAACTCGGCGGCCCGCGCCTCGTCGGAGGCGGAGAGATAGCCGTCGCGGACCGCGCGCACGCACTCGCCGACGCTGACCTCGACACCCCAGCCGCGCAACACCGGCAACGCCTTCTCGACGAGATCCGGCGGCACCGGACCCGCGGGGGCGACCAAGGCGATCGTGTCACCCGGCCGCGTCTTCGGCGGCCTCACCGGCTCAGCCGCAGTTTCGGCACGCCGGGGGTTTCGAAGCCGAGGACCTGACCGTAGAAGGACAACTCCGCTTCAAGCGCGGCCACGATCGTCTCCGCCTTCCGGAAACCGTGCTGCTCACCCTCGAACCTCAGGTAGGCGTGGTCGATGCCCCGACCGGCCAGTCCGGCCACGAACCGGTCCGCCTGCTCGGGCGGGCAGATCTCGTCCTCCACGCCCTGCAGGAACAGCAGCGGTCCGGCGACCGTGCCGGCGTTGTGGATGGGGGAGCGATCCCGGTAGCGCTGCTCGGTCTCCGGCAGCGGTCCGATCAGCCCGTCGAGGTAGCGGGACTCGAAGTCGTGTGTCTCGCCGCCGTCACCGGTCCACTGGTAGAGGTCGAGGATCGGGTACATCACGGTGCCCGCGCGGTAGGTGGTCGTGGTGGTCAGCGACGCGGCGGAGGTGTACCCGCCCGCGCTGCCGCCGCGGATAGCCAGCCTGTCGCGGTCGACGGTGCCTTCGGCGGCGAGGGCCTCGGCGACGGCGACGCAATCCGCGACGTCGACGACACCCCACTGTTCACGAAGCCGTTCGCGATAGGCCCGCCCGTAGCCGGTAGAACCGCCGTAGTTCACCGTGACGACGGCGAGGCCGCGGCTGGTGAAGTAGGCGATCTCGAAGTCGAGTACCGCGCTGTCGCGGCCGGTCGGCCCGCCGTGCGGATAGACCAGCAGCGGCGGTCGTTCGCCGTCCGGCGCGGCGAAGTCGGCGTTCGCGGGCAAGTAGACGAAGGCGGGGACCCGGTCGCCGTCGCCGGTCTTGAAGATCCGCTCCACGGGTGCCGAGAGGTAGTCCGGCGACGGCGGTTCGGGTGCCGACGCGAGTTCGGTCATCGTGCCGCCCTCGAGATCGACCTTCACCACGGCGCCTTCACGGTCCGGTCCGGCCGCGACGCCGACGACGCCACCGTCGTGGACCGCGAAACCGTTGGTGGACCACGCGGTCAGGCCGGCGGCCGCCGCCACCGGCGTCACGTCCCGTGTCGCCTCGTCGAGGACGGCGAGCTTGCCCGACGCGATGACGGCGAACCGGCCGTCGCCGAGCGGGGTGAACCAGCGCGCACCGAGTTTCCACATCGCGCCGCCGATCTCCTCTTCGGCGGGCGCGAGATTCGTGACGCCGCCGTCGAGTCCGACGCGGTGCAGATTCCACCAGCCGTCGGGATCCAGCAGCGCCAGCAGGCTGTCGGCGGATTCCCATTCGACCTGGCAGACGGCGACGTCGGCCGCGCCGGCGAGCACACGGTGGGGTCCGAACGTGCCGTCCTCGCCGACGTCGGCGACGCAGAGTTCCGTGCCGTCCCATGGCATCGCGGGATGGTTCCAGCCGATCCACGCCGCCCGCGCGCCGTCGGGCGACAGTTGCGGCGCGGTGAGGAAGTGATGGCTCGCGGACAGGACCCGTTCCGGGCCGCCGTCGAGGGGGAGCGCGATGAGGTCCCTGTCGATGTCGACGCGCCTGGGGCCGGTGCTGCGTTCGCGGACCAGCCACACCTCGCCGGTGCGGCCGGGCCGGAGATCGCTGTAGCGGATCCCGTGCCGGGTCGCGGGTTCCGGCGTCAGGGGAGTGGTCTCGCCGGTGGTGAGATCGCGGCGGTAGACCCGCTGATCCGCCCAGTGGGTGAACACGAGGACGTCGCCGTCCACCAGCCAGGGGCGGCCGCCGTACTCGTGCACGCGGTTCCGGACGTTCCACGGAGCGGGAAGGACGTCTTCGACCGTGCCGTCCGCGCGTGCTCGCACGAGGGTGACGCGGCCGCCGTCACCGGTGCGCGGTTCGGCCCACCAGACCTCGTCGCCGACCGTCGCGAGCCATTGCGCGTTGACTCCCGAGGCGGCGACATCGGCGGCCGACAGGGGGGATGTCCAGGTGCCGTAAGGGGCGATCTCAACCACAGCTGAAGACTAGGATCGCCGCTTTGTCCGGGGTGGCCCGGGGCACACCCACGACCTGGCGATCCGTCGCGCCGTTCGCCCACGGCTGAACGGTGGGGCGGCGGATGCCGATCATGTGGCCGTGGCCTAGGGTCAAAGGTGCCATGTCTCGCGTAATCCACGTCTTCCGCCAGCCCGACCGGTTCGTCGCCGGAACCGTCGGTGAGCCCGGCGACCGCACCTTCTACCTCCAAGCGTCCGAGGACGTCCGCACGATCAGTGTGACGATCGAAAAACAGCAGGTCGTGGTCTTGGCCGAAAGGCTCGGCTCGCTGCTGGAAGAGGTCGCCAGCCGGTTCGGCGCGGACGTACCGGACGACGCGCCCGACGAGCTGCTCGACGTCGACCCCCTGACCGTTCCGGTCGAGGAGGAGTTCCGCGTCGGCACGATGGGTCTCGGCTGGGACGCCGAGAGCAGCGCCGTCGTCATCGAACTGCTCGCGATGACGGAGGGGGAGGTGGACGAAACGGTCGTTCTGGACGACACCGAAGAGGGGCCGGACGCGGTCCGTGTCTTCCTGAGCCCCGGCGCGGCGCGGGCGTTCGCCGAACGTGCCGACCGGGTGGTCAACGCCGGCCGTAAACCGTGCCCGCTGTGCGCCGAGCCGCTCGACCCGGCGGGGCATATCTGCCCGCGGCAGAACGGGTACCGGCGCGACGTCGACGTCCTCGAGGACTGACCAGGTGGCGGAGACTTCGCGGGAGCTGGTGACACGCGGCAAGATCGACGTCGAAGGCAGGCTGGTCGACGCCTCCAATGTCACGCTCTTCTGCAAGATCGAGCTCGACGGTGTGACCGGCAACGTCGTGTACAAGCCGGTGTCGGGTGAACGGCCGCTGTGGGACTTCCCGGACGGGACGCTCGCGGGCCGCGAGGTCGCGACGGCCATGGTCTCCGAAGCCGCCGGGCTCGGCGCGATCCCGCCGACGGTGCTGCGTGACGGACCGTTCGGGCCGGGCATGGTCCAGCTGTGGATCGAGACCACCGAGGAGGAATTGGTCGACGTCCGGTCCCCGGAGAGCCTGCCGGAGGACTGGCGCGTCGTGCTGCACGCGCACGATCGCGACGGCGAGCCCGCGGTGCTCGCGCACGCGGATCGGCCGGGGATGCGGGAACTGGCCGTGCTCGACATCGTGGTCAACAACACCGACCGCAAGGGCGGGCACGTGCTCGCCGGCGCGGACGGCCGCATCTACGGGGTGGACCACGGGATCTGCCTGCACACCGACCCGAAGCTGCGGACGGTGCTGTGGGGCTGGATCGGTGAGTCGCTCACGGAGACCGAGATCGGCAAGCTGCGCGGGCTGCGCGAGCAGATCGACGGCGAACTCGGCGAGGCGCTGAGCGAGCATCTCACCGGTTTCGAGATCCGTGCCTTGGCCGAACGTGCCGATCTGCTTCTGGCGGAGGGCGTGTTCCCGGAACCGGGTGACGACTGGCGCGCCATCCCGTGGCCGCTGTTCTGACCGACTGATCACTGGGGGGCGATGTGACCGAGGTGCTGGACGACGAGGCTCGCGCGCGTTTGGTCGCGCGCTTCGGTGACGGCGTCAAAACGTGGTGTGACGAGCTGCCCGCCGTCGTCGCGAAGCTGGCGGAACAGTGGGGTCTCACCGTCGTCGACGCGAAGCCGGGCAATACCGGCCGCACCCTGATCTGCACTGGGGACGACGGTGCCAAGAAGGTCCTGAAGCTGACCCCGGATCGCGCGATCGCCGAGTCCGAGGCTGCCGCGCTGCGCGCCTGGGACGGCTGTTCGCGGGTCGTGCAGGTCCTCGCCACCGAACTCGCCGACGGCGCGATCCTGCTGGAAGGCATCGATCCCGGGACCCAGTTGCTGGAGTCGGGTGCGAACGTTCCGTGGGCCGAGGTCGGCGACCTGATGACGCAGATCCACTCCGTGACCCCTCCGGCCGGTTTTTCGACACTCGAAGACCGCGTCGTCTTCATGTACGGGCTCGCCGAGCGAGGGCTGCGCGGGTCCGTCGCCGAAGCCACGCTGCCGATGGAGGCCCTCGACCGGGCCCGGCGGCGCGCCCTTGCCCTCGCGACCGACGGGGGAGGGAACTCGCTCGTGCACGGCGACCTGCATCCGGGCAACGTCCTCGACGGCGGGCCCGGCCGTGGCGCGGTCGCCATCGACCCGCGCCCGAGCGTCGGTGACCCGGCCTTCGACCTCGCCGATTGGGTCACCTTGCCGATGAGCGACGGCGGCACGCTCGAAGACGGGTTCGACGCCATCGCGCCGCACCTGCCCGGATTCGACGCGGAGCGGGTCCGGGGGTGGTGCGTCGCGCTTTCCCCGCTGTTCGTGATCCGGCCGCTTCAGCGTGGTGAACGGACCCCGTTCGTCGAAGCGATGCTGTCATTCTGGTGGTGAACCTGAGTCCGCGATCGACTCCGGTCAGGCGACGGATGGCAGCCTGACCGGCGTGGCGGGGCGACGTCGGCACCGGGCGCCGATAGCGTCGTCCGCCGTGCGCTCTCATTCGTATGACGACGTGCTGTCCGGGCCGCGCAAGCGGAAGATCCCCGAGGTGCCCGCCGAACCGGGACTCGTGGTCGAGGACCCGGCCAGCGGGTATTGCGGCGCCGTGGTGAAGATCGAGTACGGCAACGTCGTACTGGAGGACCGGCACGGCAGGCACCGTGTGTTCCCGCTGAACCCGGCGGGTTTCCTGCTCGAGGGCAAACCCGTCACGCTCGTGCCGGCGAAGGCCGCTCCGAAGACCCCGGCGCGGCGGATCTCCGCGTCCGGGTCGGTCCAGGTCCAGGGGCTCAAGGCGCGGGTCGCGCGCGATTCGCGGATCTGGGTCGAGGGCAAGCACGACGCCGAACTCGTCGAGCGGGTCTGGGGTCACGACCTCCGGGTCGAAGGCGTCGTGGTGGAACCACTCGATGGTGTGGACGTGCTGTCGGACCGCATCGGCGAGTTCGGCACCGGTCCCGGCCGTCGTCTCGGGGTGCTGGTCGATCACCTCGTCGCGGGCAGCAAGGAGTCCCGGATCGTCGACGGGATCCGCGACGAGAACGTGCTGATCACCGGGCATCCGTACATCGACATCTGGGAGGCCGTGAAGCCGTCGGTCGTCGGCATCCGCGCCTGGCCGAAGATCCCGCGTGGCACGGAATGGAAACAGGGCGTCTGCGCCGCGCTGGGCTGGGGCGAGCCGTACGAGGGCTGGCAGCGGGTCCTGGCGGCGGTCGGCGGCTACCGGGATCTGGAAACGCCGCTGATCGGAGCGGTGGAGCGGCTCATCGACTTCGTCTCCGATCCCGGCGAGGAGTCCTGAATGACCGGTTTGCGCGAGGTCACTCAAGGTCACGCGTCGGTCACGTCGGTTTCGCTTCTCCGGTATGAATCGGCGCGATCTGGGAGCATGAACGCATGACAGGCGCTCTCATCTGGCTGATCGCCGGGATCCTCTTGATCATCGCCGAGCTGCTCTCGGGTGACCTGTTCCTGCTCATGGTCGGCGCCGGAGCCCTGCTGGGGGCCGGTTCCGCCGCGCTGACCGGGAACCCTTTCATCGACGTCGCGGTGTTCGCCGTCGCGTCGATCGGGATGCTGGCCCTCGTCCGGCCCGCCCTCAAACGCCGGTTCCTCGCGGGACCGGACATCAAGACCAACACCGAGGCGCTGATCGGCGCGCGAGCGGTAGTAGTGTCCACAGTGGACATCGAAGCCGGGCAGGTGAAGCTGGCGGGTGACGTCTGGTCGGCCAGGGCCATGACCGAAGGGGAACCGATCGCCCCTGGGACATCGGTGACCGTCGTCGAGATCTCGGGCGCCACGGCGGTCGTGTCCGCCGAGCTGTGAGCCGGACGGCTGAACAGCAAAGGGTTTCTACGTAAGGGGAAGGTAGTTGTCAGAGACAGTGGTGTTCATCGTTGTCGGGCTGCTCGCGTTGTTCGTGGTCGTCGTCGTGGTCAAGGCGATCATGGTGGTGCCTCAGGCGCAGTCCGCTGTGATCGAACGGCTGGGCCGGTTCCGGACGGTGGCTTCTCCCGGCCTGACGTTTCTGGTGCCCTTCCTGGACAAGGTGCGGGCGCGGATCGACCTCCGCGAGCAGGTCGTCTCGTTCCCGCCCCAGCCGGTGATCACGGAGGACAACCTGACCGTGTCCATCGACACGGTCGTGTACTTCCAGGTGACCGATTCGCGGGCGGCGGTCTACGAGATCTCGAACTACATCGTCGGTGTCGAGCAGTTGACCACCACGACGCTGCGAAACGTCGTCGGTGGCATGAGCCTCGAGCAGACCCTGACCTCGCGTGACTCGATCAACAGCCAGCTGCGCGGCGTACTCGACGAGGCCACCGGCCGCTGGGGCATCCGTGTCGCGCGAGTCGAACTGAAGGCGATCGACCCGCCGCCCTCCATCCAGGACTCGATGGAGAAGCAGATGCGCGCCGACCGTGAGAAGCGCGCGATGATCCTGACCGCCGAAGGTCAGCGTGAATCGGCGATCAAGACCGCGGAAGGTCAGAAGCAGAGCCAGATCCTCGCGGCCGAAGGTGCCAAGCAGGCCGCGATCCTGAGCGCGGAGGCCGAGCGGCAGTCGCGGATCCTGCGGGCACAGGGTGAACGTGCCGCCCGGTATCTGCAGGCGCAGGGTCAGGCGAAGGCGATCGAGAAGGTCTTCGCGGCGATCAAGGCCGGACGTCCCACCCCC
Source organism: Amycolatopsis sp. NPDC039088 (assembly GCF_055598845.1). Classification (NCBI taxonomy): domain Bacteria; kingdom Bacillati; phylum Actinomycetota; class Actinomycetes; order Pseudonocardiales; family Pseudonocardiaceae; genus Amycolatopsis; species Amycolatopsis sp. NPDC039088. Next base: position 34,767 of record NZ_JBVKAE010000012.1, read on the forward strand.
GAGGTTCTCGCGTACCAGTACCTGCAGACCCTGCCGCAGATGGCGCAGGGCGACGCGAACAAGGTCTGGATGATCCCGAGCGACTACGGCAAGGCGCTGGAAGGTTTCGCGCGCGCACTCGGCGCCCCCGGCGACGACGGCGTGTTCCGCTACGAGCCGCCGAAGGAAGAGCCTGTCGAGAAGCCGGACCTGGAGGACGAAGAAGTCCAGGGCTGGTTCGACACCTCCAGCGACCCGAAGGTCGCCGAGGCCGTCGCGGCGGCGGAAGCCGTGGCACGCAAGGAGGTTCCGGCGCTGGGTGTCGCGACGCCGCGACAGGAGCCGCCGGCTCCTCGGCCGATTCCGAAGGCTTTTCCCACTCCGGAGCCGGAGGCCGCCCCGGAACAGCAACAGCAGCAGACGCCGCCGCCTTCGCAGTTGCCGCAGCCTCAGCCGCCCGCCGCTCCGCAGGGAGGCCCGTACCAGGGCCCTCCGGGACAGGCGCCGGGTGGCAGCGGCCCGTTCCCGCAGCAGGGTCCGTTCGGCGGTCCGCCGCAGCGCTGATCTGATTCGACAGAGGGCCGTCCCGGTCGGGGCGGCCCTTTTTCGTGGGGTTTTGCCTCGAAGAGAGTCTTCAACGGTACTGGACCTCCAGCGCGCTGGAGGTTGCATAGTGCCGGTCATGAGGCGAACTGGATTCGACGTGCGGGGGTTTCTCGACGAGCGCGAGCGGCCCGCCAGCGTCGCCACCACCACGAAACGCGGCAATACCGCCTTGGCGACGATGTGGTTCGTGGCCGAGGAGAACCGGCTGTGGTTCCATACGCCCGCGACCTTCGCCCCGCCGGACGACGTCCAGGTGCGCCTGACCGGACCGGCGAGAATCGAACACAAGGATCTGGAACGGGTCCGCCGCATCTACGAGCGCGACGTTCCGGAATGGACAGGGTCCTGGGCTGCCCACGCGGCGGCACCGGACGCGCTGCTGTGGTCCATGTCCCCGGAACGCGGGATGGCGGTGGAGTACCCCGGACTGGAAAACACACCGGTGGTTCGCTGGTCCAGCATCGGCGAGTACGCCCGGATCAGCGCCTGAACGAAGTGGCCATGCCCGCGCATACCCCGTCCGTGTCGCCCGGAACCGCACGCGATTGGACGCTTCGGCAACCGGGTACCCGGGGAGATCAACATGACCACTGGCGCGAGGAGGATGCCGCATGCGGCGGACGGACCCGGAGACCAGGGACGTGCTGGGCGTCCCCTTCCCCAAGCCGATGCGCACGATGGGCCGGGTCGCGCGGGGGCTGGCCGGACTGGCGCTCGTGCCGTTCGAGGGGGTCCCCGGCCGAGGTCCGCGGCGGGCGGTCTGGGCGTGTCCCGGCAGGCTCTACATCGAGACGCACGGTGTCAAAGGTCCGGACGGTGCCCGTGTCGCCCGGCGGGTCGAGCGGGCGTTGTCGGAGATCCCCGGGGTGCGGTGGGCGCAGGTGAACGCGCCGACGTCGCGGGTGGTCGTGGCGGTCGGGGAGCCCGCGCCCCGGCGGGTGGATCTGGTTCGCGCGGTCGAACGGGCCGAGTCGGAGCCCTCTTGTGAGGCCGAGCGGATCGAGGAGGACGAACTCCACCATCCGGCCGACGGAGCGCGCGCGACGCGGCTTCCCTCCATGATCGCCGCCGACGCCGCCGGCCTGGTGCTCTCGGCGGCCGCGAAACTGATGCCATGGGCGCCGTTGCCGACGGAGGTGGCCGCACTGGCCTCGCTTGTCGATCTGCATCCGCGGCTGCGCGCGCTGGCGAACCGCAAGCTTCGCGGGCACGAGCGGGCGGATTCGGCCACGTCGATCGGGGCGGCGCTGGCACACGGTTTGGCGGCCCGGAGCGAGGGCACGGTGCTGGACATCATGGTCCGGAGCACCCAGTGGCGAGAGGCCAAGGCCCACAAGCGTGCCTGGTGCGAGGCGGAGTCCCGGCTGGTGCGGCAACGTGATCACGCCGGCGCGGATCCGGTGGTGGGTGAACGACCCCGGCCGCTCCCGGAAGGGGCCGCGGATCGTTACGCCCGCCGGTCCATCGCGGCCGGGGCGGCGGCGGCCGCGGCGACCCTGCCGTTCGCCGGCCCGCGACGTGCCGCCGCGGTCGGGATTTCGGCCATGCCGAAGGCGCCGTCGAATGGCGCGGCCGCCTTTTCCGCTCAACTGGGCCAAGTTCTCGCCAGGCGGGGCGCGCTGGTGATGGACCGCTCCGTGCTGCGGAGGCTGGATCTGCTCGACACGCTGGTCATCGACACGGCGGCACTCGGTGCCGGGGTGAACGTGCTCAGCGATCTGGTTCCTTTGCCGGGCAGCGAACCGGTGGAGATGACCGCCGCCGCCTTCGCCTTGTTCGACGAAGAGAAGCCACAGGTGGTCCGGCGCGACGGCGATTGGGTCCTCGGTCCGGTCGACGATCTGGACCTCGACGGGCGCAAGGGAACACGGGAACGGCAGCGGTTGCTGGACCAGGGCGCGCCCCTCGTGCTGGGCCTTGCCCGTGACGGGCGGCTGCAGGGCCTGCTGGCCGTCACGGAAGAACTCTCGCCGGAGGTCGACGCCCTGTCATCGGCGGCCGAGTCGGCCGGTATGCGGGTGGTGTGCAGCGATGGCGGTCAAGGAGTGCTCGACGGCGTCCGCGAACTCCAGGCCGACGGGCGCGTGGTCATGCTCGTCTCCGGTGACCGGCGGGCTCTGGGCGCGGCCGACTGCGGGATCGGCGTCCACGACGAGGGAACCCCGCCACCGTGGGGCGCCCACGTGCTGATCGAGCGGGACATCGACACGGCCATCCTGCTCGTCGAAGCGATCACCGCGGCCAAGACGGTCGTGCGCGACTCCACGCTGTTCGCCACCGTGGCGAGCGGTATCGGCGGGGTCACCGCCCTCAGCGCCCGGCGCAAACCGGCCGCGAGCGGCCTTCGCGCGGTCAACGCGGGCGCGCTCATGGCCTTCAGCGACGGCATCTGGCGGGCACGGAACCTCACCGGCACGCGGAAAGCGGCTCCAGCGGGCCGCGTCGCGCCGCCATGGCATCTGATGCCGGCGGACCTCGTCCTCGACCGGCTCGGCTCAGACCCGCGTGGTCTCGGCGAACACGAGGCGCGACGGCGCGCTCCCGCGAATCGCGTCGGGGGAGCAGGCGGTGCCGGCACCAGTATCGCCAAGGCGTTCCTCGCCGAGCTTTCCAATCCGCTGACTCCGGTGCTGGCGGGCGGCGCGGCCGTGTCCGCCGCGGTGGGTTCCCCGGTCGACGCCGCGTTGGTCGCCGGGATCGTCGGGGTGTCCGCGTTGATCGGCAGCGTGCAGCAGGTCCACACCGAACGCGCGCTGGCCGGGCTCTTCGAGCGGTCCGCCACGGTGACCACCGTCGTGCGGGACGGTACGGAGCAGCGCGTCGTCGCCGACGATCTGGTGCGCGGCGACATCGTCTCGCTGCGTTCCGGTGACGTCGTACCCGCGGACTGCCGGGTGCTCGAGGCCACCGGCGCGGAACTCGACGAATCGTCGCTCACCGGCGAATCGTTGCCGGTGGCCAAGGATCCGTCCCCGGTGGTGGCCGCGGACATCGCCGACCGGGCCTCGATGCTCTACGAAGGCACCGTGGTCGCCGCGGGGAAGGTGACCGCCGTGGTCGTCGCGACCGGCGATCAGACCGAGGTCGGCCGCGGCTTGGCCGCGGCACGGGGCGCCGCACCCGAGACCGGCGTCGAAACCCGGCTCGCGTCGCTCACCAAACAGGCGCTGCCGGTCGCGGTCGGCTCGGCGGCCGCCGTCGCGGGCGCGGGCCTGATCCGCGGTGTGCCGCTGCGCGAAAGTCTCGGCGCCGCGGTGAATCTCGCGGTCGCGTCGGTGCCGGAAGGCTTGCCGTTCCTGGTCAACGCGGCGCAGCTGGCCGCGGCCCGCAGGCTCGCCGACCACGGCGCGCTGGTCCGCAATCCGCGCACCATCGAGGCGCTCGGCCGGGTCGACGTCCTCTGCTTCGACAAGACCGGCACCCTCACCGAAGGAAGGCTCAGCGTCACCCGGATCGACGACGGGCACAGCAGCGTCGCCGTGTCGCGGCTCGGGAAGAGCCATCGCGCGGTGCTGACCGCCGCCGTGCGCGCGACACCCCGGGCGGAGAACCCGGAGGAACTGCCGCATCACACGGATCAGGCCGTCCTCGAAGGCGGCCTCGCCGCGGGTGTGGCCGCGGGCGGCTGGGAGAAGACGGACGCGATCCCGTTCGAGCCGTCCCGAGGGTTCCACGCCACCAACGGCCGGCTCGGCGACGGCAATCTGTTGTGTGTCAAGGGCGCGCCGGAGGTCGTCGTGCCACGGTGCACCAGGCACGGCGGCAAGCCGATCGGCACCGGAACCCGGAAACGGCTGGAAAAGCGGATGGAGCGGCTGGCCGCCTCCGGACATCGCGTACTCGCCGTCGCCGAGCGGACCGTGTCCACAAAGGACATTTCCGAGGACGACGTCGTCGATCTCCACCTGCTCGGCTTCGTCGCACTGGCGGATCCGGTGCGCGACAGTGCCGCCCCCGCCGCGGAGACGCTGCGCGAGGCCGGGGTGCGGACGGTGATGATCACCGGGGACCATCCTGCCACCGGGGAAGCCGTCTCCGAGGAGATCACCGGCCGCAACGGCGACACCAAGGTGCTCACCGGCGCCCGGATCGAAGAACTCGGCGACGCCGAACTCGATGCCGAACTCGCCGACGTCGACGTGATCGCCCGGTGCAGCCCGGCGCAGAAGGTGCGGATCATCCAGGCGTACCAGCGTGGTGGCCGGGTCGTCGCGATGACCGGTGACGGAGCGAACGACGCACCCGCCATCCGGCTCGCCGACGTCGGGATCGCGCTCGGGCAACGGGGCACACCCGCGGCGAGGGCGGCCGCGGATCTGGTGGTCACCGACGACCGGCTGGAGACGATCGTCGCCGCGCTGATCGAAGGCCGGGCGATGTGGGCGTCGGTGCGGGAAGCGCTCGGCATCCTGCTCGGCGGGAATCTGGGGGAGATCGCGTTCACCGTGCTCGGGTCCGCCGTCACCGGACGGTCTCCGCTCACCGCCCGTCAGCTGCTGCTGATGAACCTGCTCACGGATCTGGCGCCCGCGCTGGCCATCGCGCTGAGCAGGCCGGATCGCGAGGCGGTGCCGGAACTGCTCCGGGAGGGGCCCAGTGCCTCGCTCGGCGACGCCCTCCGGCGCGACATCACCACGCGGGCGGTCACCACGACGCTGGGGGCGACCACGGCGTGGACTCTGGCCAGGTTGACCGGCAGGCGCCGGCGTGCGAGCACCGTCGCGCTCGCCTCGCTCATCGGAACGCAGCTCGGGCAGACGCTGGTGATCGGCGGACGTGACGGCACCGTGCTGGCCGCGGGTCTGGGGTCCGCGGCCCTGCTGGCGGTCCTGATCCAGACGCCCGGCGTCAGCCAGTTCTTCGGCTGCACCCCGCTCGGGCCGATCGGATGGGGGATCGCGCTGGGCAGCGCCGGTGCGGCGAGCGCCGTCGGGCTGCTGGTCGGTCATCCACGCATTTAGTCCTCTAAATGCATTCGGTCCGCCGGACCGGGTCTCGACACCGGGTCTAGGATCCCCGCTTGTGACGGACGAGAAACCGCTCCGAGCCGATGCCCGCCGTAACCGGACCCGGGTGCTGGAGGCCGCGGAGCGCGTCTTCACGGCCAAAGGCACCAGCGCGCCGACCGAAGAGGTCGCCCGCGAGGCAGGCGTCGGGGTCGGCACGGTGTTCCGGCACTTCCCGACGAAGGAAGCCCTGCTGGAGGCTGTTCTCTTCGCGCGGCTTCACCGCTTCGCCGACGAAGCAGAGGCGACGGTGGCCGCGGACTCGCCCGACCCGGGCACCGCGTTCTTCGGCTTCCTGACCGGCTGGATCGAGATGTCCGGCGCCAAGAACGCCTACTTCGAGGCCCTGTCTGCGGCCGGGGTCACCGTTCCGGCCACGGGCGCGGTGATCGGCGCCCGCCTGAAGGACGCGCTGGGCGTCCTGCTCGGCCGCGCGCAGGACGCGGGCGCCGTCCGCAAGGACCTCATCGTCGACGAGCTGATCCCGGTGATCATCGGGACGGCGAAGGCCGCCGAATACGCCGGTCCCGACTTGCGGAACCGAACGATCTGCCTCCTCTTCGACGGGCTTCGGCCGCGTCAGGCGTAAGGATCCATCGTCGGGCGCTTCGGTGTGAGAGCGTCGCCGGAGGACTCACCGCGCAGCCTGCGCCTGATCCACGGGACGGCGTGTTCCTTGCCCCATTGGAGGTTCTCCGTACGCCGAGCCTGCGGGCTCAGCACCGGCCGCGGTCCGAGCTCCGCGGGCGTGAGCTTGTGCGGCTCGCCGAGCGCGTCCAGCACGGCAATGGCGATCTCGTTGTGCCCCAACGAGTTCAGGTGCAGACGGTCGGGAGCCCACAGCCGCCGGTCCCGCAACTGACGCATCGCCCACATGTCCACCAGCAGCGCCCCGTGCCGCGCGGCGATACCGCGAACGTGCTCGTTGTAGATCGCGACGCGACCCCGGATCCTGCGGAACAGCGCGTCCTCGACCCCGTCGACGCCGGTGAACAGGACGACGCGTGCTCCGGAGGCGACGATCTCGCCCACCGCGACGTCGTAGTCTTCGCACAGGGCGTCGATGTCGACCTTCGGCCGCATCAGATCGTTGCCGCCGGCGTAGAACGTCACGAGGTCCGGGTTCAGCGCGAGCGCCGGTGAGAGCTGCTCGGTGAGGACCTGTCCGAGGAGCTTGCCGCGGATCGCGAGGTTGGCGTAGCGGAAGCCGGTGTGGTTACCCGCGAGCTGACCGGCGACGCGGTCGGCCCAGCCTCGGACGCCGTTGGGGGACGACGGGTCCTCGTCGCCCACGCCTTCGGTGAAGGAATCGCCGAGACTGACTAAGCGCTTGGTCATACCCTCGATGCTACCGAGGGGCACGATCCACTGGGCAGGAACCCGGCTCCAGTGGGTGACGCCGCCGAAGCCACCGTGCAGCCGGGGACGCGGCAAGGGGCGCCGACGTCCCCGGCGTCGTCCACTGGCCTGGACTGCGCCTTTGTCTTATGTGCGTGCTCCTGCCACCGACGGTGGCACTAGGCCTTGGCCCAGCGTTGACCGGCGCCGGTGGTACAGGTCGCCACGTTCACGACCGAACCGTTGCCGGTCCCGCCTGCGACCTCGAGACAAAGTCCACTTTGGACCGCGCTGATCGTGCCGTTGGTGTTGACGCTCCATTGCTGGTTCGCGCCGCCGTGGCAGTCCCAGATCTGCACCCGGGTGCCGGAGGTGGCGTTCGTCGGTACGTCGAGGCATTTACCCAGCACCTGCAGAGCCTGGTTGTTCTGGCTGAACTGCTGGTTGGTGGCCGTGTGGCAGTCCCAGACGATCATCTGGGAGCCGTTGGCCGAGTTCGCGCCGTTGACGTCGAGGCATCGGCCGGAGGACTCACCCCGGAGCCGGAACGTCGTCGGGGTCGGCGTCGTGCCTCCGGTGAAGAACTTCCACACCTCTGCCGAAGTCCAGGTGCGCCAGCCGTCGCCACCACTGTCGATGGGACCGGGGGTGTGACCGCCGTCGAAGGCGGCCCAGACGACCGGATAGCCGGCGCGGCACCCCGAGTAGGTGGTGATGATGTGGGTCCGGCTGCCCGCCGCGGGTTCCCGTGGGCTCTGCGGGGTGCAGCCGTTGTTCCTGACGAACGTGTCGCGAAGTCCGCGGCCGAGGGAGATGTTGAGCACCGAGTCGGAGACGCCGTGAATCCCCATGTAAGCGATGGGCTGGCTGCCGCCGGCGCACCCGCTGAGCTGCGCGCCGGAGTAGACCGCGACCGCGCGGAACAGGGGTGCCCTGGCACAGGCGATCGCGTAACTCATGCCGCCGCCGTAGCTGAAGCCCAGCGCGAAACGTTGTGCCGTGTCGACACAGAGGTCGTTCTCGATCAGCTTGATCAGGTCGTCGGTGAGGGTCACGTCCTCCCCGCCCGAGTTGGCCCAGCCGTTGCCGAAACCTTGCGGCGCGACGAAGATCGCGCTGTTCTCCGCGAGCCTCCGCTGGCCGTAGTAGGACCAGTTGAAGCCGTCGGTTCCGCCCGAGTCGACGTCGTTGGCGGTCCCGCCCCGCCAGTGGTATCCGAAGATCAACCGGTACTGGCGGGTGTTGGAGTAGTTGTCGGGCAGCCGCAGGATGAAATTGCGGGTCTTGCCGCTGCTCTGGATCGTCTGGGGACCGCTGCGCAGCGTGGGTGCCTTGCCGCAGCCGGCGGACGCGGCGAGGGTGCCGGGATCGGCGGGCCGCGCCGGGGCGGCGGCCGCCGCGGTGGAACCGGCGAGGATCAGGGCGGCGGTGGCGATCGGTGCCCACCACCAGCGGTGTGGGCGGGCTCGTTTCCTCATGGGTGCGCTCCTGTTCTGTACTGGGTTACCGGGTCGGGTCAGACGGCGGCGATGGCCCAGTGGTTGTTGGGGCTGCTGTTCGGTGCCCACATCGCCACGCCGGAGCCCGCGGTGGAATCGCCGAGGCTGTCGAGCGCGGTACCCGTGCCGCGGTTGATCACCTGATGGCGGCCGCCGCCGACACCGTTGAGGCGCCATTGCTGGTTGGCTCCGCCGTTCCAGGCGGCCTGCTGGCAGGCGGCGCCGTTGGCGCTGTTGCCCCAGCTGTCGGCGACCATCCCGTTCGTACGGTTGACAATGCGGAACCATTCACCGCCCAGCGGCACCAGTTGCCACTGCAGGTTGCCGCTGCCGTCCCAGTTCCATTGCTTGAGCCGCGATCCCGAGGCGACGTTCCCGCCGCTGTCCAGTGCGAGTCCGGTGGCGGCGTTGGTGATCCGCGACCACCCGGTGGGGACGGGCGCGGCACCCAATGCCGGGATCTGCCCGGAGAAGGTCAGCTTGACCACGTACGCCGGGGCGGCGAAGGGGGCGCTCGCCGACGGCATCGAGATGTGCAGTCCCGCGCCGTTCTGGTTACGGGTGGGCAGGTCGAGGTACGTCCCGGCCGTGGAGCCGAGCAGCCGCACGGAAGCCAGGGAGCTCAGGTCGATCCGGCCGGAGTCGAGGGTGGTGATGCTCAGGGTGCTGCCGGGCCAGCCCATCACGGTGGCGTACAGCACCGTGTTGTCCTTGCCGCGGGTGAACCGGATGTCCCGGTTGGTGCCCGCCCTCGGCTGGACGAAGGAACCGCCGCCCATCTGGGTGGGTCCCTCGCCGTAGGCCGTCCAGGCCCGGGTGGCGTAGACGGATTCGCCGAACCGGTTGAGGTAGTCGCCGATGCCCAGCAGGATCGCGCGCTGGCCGGCGGGGATGGTCCCGTCCGCCATCGGCGCGATGTTCAGCAACATGTTGCCGTTCTTGCTGACCCTGTCGAGCAGCGAGTGCAGCATGGCGTTCAGCGAGTAGTAGCCGATGCCGACGGTGTAACACCAGCTGGAGCTCGAGATGCTGTCATCGGTCAGCCAGAAGGGGTGCTGGATGTCCGCGGGGCCGCCGCGTTCGAAGTCGAACACCGACCCGCGGTTGTTCAGGCCGTCCTTGTAGGTGCTGACCACGTCCTTGTTCCACGCGACCGCCCGGTTGAAGTAGTGCGCGAGGAAGTTCAGCCGCTGTGCCTCGTCGACCTGGGGAAGGTTGAAGTCCTGCCAGACGATGTCGGGCTGGTAGCCGTCGATGACCTCTTTCAGCTTGTCGAACCACAGTTGGTTCTCCGGCGCCCTGCCGAGCTGGCCGTACAGCTTGCGCAGGCTCGGATCCGACTGCGCCGGGACCCGGTCGTAGAAACCGGTGAAGTTGTACGCGTGATGCAGTGACACCACGAACTTCAGCCCTTTGGCCCGGATCGCGGCGGCATGGAGCCCCACCAGGTCCAGTTTGGGGCCGGTACGTACCGAGTTCCATTCGTTGACGGCGCTGTTCCACATCGAATAGCCGTCGTGGTGTTCGGCGACCGGTCCGGCGAACCTGGCACCGGCGTCGGCGAACAGCTGTGCCCATTCGCCGGGGTCGAAATTGCCGCCCGCGGATTTCAGCCTCGGCGCGAACTGGACCCAGTTCCCCGCCTTGTCCCGCGCTCCGTTGATGAAGTTGTGGTACGGCCACGCCGACGGATCCCCGTACGTGGCGATGTGATGGCGGTTCTCGTTGGACCCGCCGATGTACATGTTGCGTGGATACCATTCGTTGCCGAACGCCGGGACGCTGAACACTCCCCAGTGGAAGTAGATGCCGAACTTGGCGTCCTGGAACCACTCGGGCGCGGGCGGATGCTGGTCGACCGACGGCCACGTCGGCGTGTAGCTGCTCGGCCCTTCGGTGGCCCACACCGTTCCGGCTCGCAGCAGTCCGGCGGCGGCGGTGAATCCACTCAGGGCGAGCACCCGGCGACGGGTGAACCGGCTTGAGGACAAGGACATGGCACGACCCCCTTCGGCTCAGGCGCGAGCCCATTTCTGGTTGGCTTGGCCGTTGCAGGTCCAGAGGACCAGCCGGCTCCCGTTGGCGGTGGCGGCCTGATTGACGTCCAGGCAGAGTCCGGAGTGGACATTGGCGATGGATCCGTCGGCGTTCAGTGTCCACTTCTGATTGGCCTGGCCGTTGCACGACCAGGTGAGGACTCGCGTGCCGTTGGCGGTGCCCTGGTTCTCGGCGTCCAGGCACTTGTCACCGAAGACCCGGATCTCGCCGTCCGCCCACGTCGTCCACGACTGGCTCGCCGCGGTGTGGCAGTCCCAGATCACCGTCGCCGCTCCGGGCGCGGTCGAGCCGCCGTTCACGTCCAGGCACCGGCCCGAGCCGGTACCGCGCAGCCTGGCTGTCGTGGCGGCCACGGGGTTACCGCCGGCGACCCGGTACGCGACCACGCCATGCGCCGGGACGGTGGCGGAAATCTGCCCGCCGCTGCTCGAGGTGGCTCCGGTCCACAGGTCGGTCAGCGTGAACGACCCGCCGGACAACCCGAGCTGCGCCGCCGTGGTGGTGACCGTGCCTGCCCCGCCGCCGCGGTTGAACAGACCGACCGCGACCGAGCCGTCCGACAGCGGTTTGGCGAAGACTTCCGTGGCGCCGTCGTCGCGCACCCGTCGGCCGCCCGCGCCGAGCTTGTCCTGGTTCACCGCCAGCAGTCGCGGGTTGCGCAGGATCGCGCTGACGTCGGCGGACATGGTGCGGATGTCGTTGCCCGCCATCAGCGGCGCGGACATCAGGGCCCAGAGCGCGAAATGCGCCCGCGACTCGGTCAGGGTCAGGCCCGGGCGCCCGACCACCAGCATGTCCGGGTCGTTCCAGTGGCCGGGCCCGGCCTGGGAGGCCAGGGGAGCGTTGATGTCGACGACGTTGCCGACGCCCATCGGATAGCTGTTGGTGTTGCCGTTCTGCCAGATGTCGAGCAGGTCTTCGGTGGTACGCCACAGATCGGCGACCTCGCCCCAGTTGTACTTGTCGCCGGTGATCGCGTGGAAGCTGTTGGGGTTGATGCTGTAGACGATCGGCCTGCCGGTGGCCCGGACCGCGTCCCGCATGATCGTGAAGTGGGTGACCTGTTCGTCCCGGGTGCCGTTGGGGGAGCACCAGTCGTACTTCAGGTAGTCCACTCCCCAGGAAGCGAAGGTGCGGGCGTCCTGCACCTCGTGCCCCTGGCTGCCCGTGGAGCCCGGGTGCGTGCCGACACGCTGGGCGCAGGTGCGCTCGGTCGGCACCTGGTAGATCCCGAACTTCAAGCCGCGGCCGTGGATGTAGTCGCCCAAGGCCTTCATGCCGCTCGGGAACTTCGTCGGGTGGGCACGCAGATTGCCCTGCGCGTCGCGCTGCGGATCGAACCAGCAGTCGTCGACCACCACGTACTGGTAGCCCGCGTCCCGCATCCCCGAAGAGACCATCGCGTCCGCCGCCTGGCGGACCGCCGCCTCGGTGACGCCGCAGCCGAAGCTGTTCCAGCTGTTCCAACCCAATGGGGGAGTGATCGCCGGGCTGCCCGGTGCCGCGACGGCGACCTGCCGGGCTGGTGCGACCGTGACCAAGGCCAGCGCCGCGGCCGCGATCGCCAGCAGGGCGACCAGTCGTCGACGTGATCGAGTGCGCATCCTTGCTCCTTCGGTGATGTGCGGGGTTCGGCCGTTTTCAAGTAGTCGCCGTCAGGCCCGCTGGAGTTGGAAGCGCTGGTTGGCGTTGCCGGTGAACGTCCACTGCGAGATCCGGGCGCCGTCGGCGGTGGAGGCCTCCCAGACGTCCAGTGCCAGGCCGCTCTGGCGGTTGATCAGGCTGATCACCCCGTTGCCGTGCTCGGTCGCCTGCCATTGCTGACTCGCGGCGTTCGTGTCCGGCTGTTGCGCGACGTCCGCGCCACTGCCCGGACCCGAGACCTGGAGCACGAGGCCGCTGTGCCGCGCCCTGATCCGGTAATAGCGGCCGCCGGAGTCGAGGAAGTCGAACTGCTGATTGGTCCCGCCGGTGACCGCCCATTGCCGCAGCGTGCCGCCGGCGGTGGTGGACGAGTTCGTGATCTCGGCGCTTTTGCCGCTGTGCTGGGCCACCAGCCGGTACTGGACACCGACCTGGATCGGGCTTCCGCCGGTCGTGCCGTTCAGCGCGGTGAGCACAGCGTCGTAAGCGGGCTTCTTGTTGCCACCTCGGTCGAACAACAGGGGGTTCTCACCGGCGCGCCAGGAGTCGCTGTCCCGGATTCCCCACGTGGTGATACCGGTGCAGCGCGGCACGTTCAAGCAAGCCCGGACGGTTCCGGCATACGCGCTCGCCGGCGCCTGCGCGATGTCGAGCTCGGTGATCTGCACGTCGACGCCGAGTGCGGCGAGGTTGGCCAGGGTGGTCTGGAAGGTGGCGGGCGGGCCGCCGCTGCCGAAGTGCGCCTGCAGGCCGACACAGTCGATCGGGACGCCGCGCGACTTGAAGTCACGCACCAGGTTGTAGACACCCTGGGTCTTGGCGGCGTTCCAGTCCTCGATGTTGTAGTCGTTGTAGCAGAGCTTGGCGGCGGGATCCGCCGCGCGGGCGGTACGGAACGCCTCCTCGAGGAACCCGGTGCCGAGGACGTCGCGGAACACCGACGACCGAAGCTGGCCGCTGCCACCGTCGGCGAAGGCCTCGTTGACGACGTCCCACGCGTGGATCTGGCCGCGATAACGACCCATGACCCCGTTGATGTGGTTGTTCATCACCGCGCGCAACGTGTTCGCGTCCCGGATGCCGCCCACCCAGCCGGGTAGCTGCTGGTGCCAGACCAGGGTGTGCCCACGGAGTTGCTTGTTCTGGCTGCGGGCGTGGCCGGCGACCCGATCGGCTCCGCCGAAGGTGAAGTTGCCGCGGGAAGGCTCGGTGGCGTCCCATTTCATCTCGTTCTCGGGAGTGATCGAGCTGAACTCCCGGTTGAGAATGGTGGTGTACTGCGCGTCGCCCAGCCGCCCCGCGGCCACCGCGGTGCCGAAGTACCGGCCGGACTGGGCCGCCGCGGCACCGAGGGTTCCGGCCGCGGCGCCGGCGGCGTCCGGTACGAGGGTGATCACGCTGGTCGCGGCGAGCGAAGCGATCGCCCAGCGGAGCAAGGGCCGTCTCCGCCGTCGGGGGGACCGGAGCTGCGAGTTCATACTTCCTCCTTCATCGTTGAAGGCATTCGAGCGGTGGTGCTGAGAGCGCTCCCAGTTCGGAGTGGGAAAAGCCCAGGATGTGGATGGGGGATGGCCGGACCAGTGCCCTCGAATCGTCAGGTTTCGCTGACCTGGCTGGGTTTACCGGTCCGCCGGGGGGCCATCACGTCCTGGTGGGGGTGGCAGGCAGGACAGCCGAAGTCAAGGCGGCGAAGAAGGGGGCGAGCGCGTTCCGCGGTTGAACCATGAGGACTCCCGAGTGGGGTCGAACCGGTTCGATCAGTTCGTAACCGTACTCGATCCGTTATGTACAGCGCAATGCTTCAGTCTTATCTCGGCCAATGGATCAGTCTTATCGAGCAGGGAGCCCGAAAGATCCGCCCTGGCGGGAAAGCGGTTTCCCGCAGCTTGGAGCGGGCTGGGGTCGCCCTCGACGGCAAAGGGGTCCGCGTTCGTCCAACGGGGGAATCCTTGACGTCGTTGGAAACGGATCAATATCGTCATCCCGTCACCCTCTTCACGTGCCGGTTCCGCTCGGCGGTCAGGAATGTTCCTCTGTGGACCGTCCGCAATGGACACCGTCGACGATGTCCTTGGCGTGGTCATCGGTGTGGAGCGGATCGGTGCCCGAGCGAGGAGGACGCGGGTATGCGCGTGTTTCGGATCATTGCCACGGTACTGCTGGTCGCCTGCGGCCTCCTGTCGCCGGCGAGTCCGGCCGGCGCCGGGTCGCCCCGGTACACCGGGTATCTGTTCGTCTCCTTCACCGGCGAGAACACCGCGAACGGGGAGCAGGTGCACTTCGCGCTGAGCCAGGGCGATGACCCGCTGCGGTGGCGGGAGCTGGGCGGCGGCGAGCCGGTGCTGAGGTCGACGCTCGGCACCAAGGGGGTCCGGGACCCGTTCGTCATCCGGTCGCCGCGCGGCGACCGATTCTACTTGATCGCGACGGATCTGAGGATGTACGGCCGCGACGACTGGGACCAGACCACACGCCACGGCAGCCGGTCGATGGTGGTGTGGGAGTCGAAGGATCTGGTGCGGTGGAGCGAGCCGCGGCTGGTCGAGGTGGCGCCGGAGACCGCGGGCAACGTGTGGGCCCCGGAGGCGTTCTACGACCCGGCGCGTGGTGCATACGTGGTGTTCTGGGCGTCCACGCTCTACCCGGCCGACGATCCCGGCCACACCACGAAGTCCCACAACCGGATGATGTACGCCACCACCAAGGACTTCCGCACGTTCAGCGAGCCGAAGGTCTGGTTCGACCCCGGGCATTCGGTGATCGACTCCACGGTGGTCGAGCACAACGGCGTCTACCACCGGTTCTCCCAGGACGATCGGGGTGCCGGTGGCGGTGGCTCGACGCCGTGCGGGCGGTACATCACCCAGGAGAAGTCCACGGTGCTCACCAACCCCGGGTATGCCCTGGTGAAGGAGTGCGTCGGCAAGGACGCGATCGTCGGTGGCGAGGGTCCGCTGGTCTTCCGGTCGAACACCGAAAAGCGCTGGTACCTGTTCATCGACGAGTACGGCGGCCGCGGCTATCGACCGTTCGAGACCACCGATCTGAACTCAGGCGACTGGCGGCCCGTGGCGGACGCGCAGTTGCCGGGCAAGCCCCGGCACGGCACCGTCTTGCCGGTGACGCGGGCCGAGTACAACCGGCTGGCCAAGATCTGAGGCCGCCGTCGACATCTTGCGAAGGGACCCACCGCGTGCCGATCCTGGCCACTCGTGCCCGTATTTCCGCCTCTGAGCTCTCGAAACGGCGCCGGGGGTTCGCGATCGGCGCGCTCGCCCTCGGCGCGTTCGGCATCGGCCTGACCGAGTTCGTCGTCGTCGGCCTGCTCGGACCGCTCGGTGAAGACCTCGACGTGTCCATCCCCACCGCCGGCCTGCTCGTCACCGGCTACGCGGCGGCGGTGGCGATCGGCGCTCCGATCATGACCGCAGCGGGCACCAGGCTGCCGCGCAAGACGATGCTCATCGCGCTGATGGGTCTCTTCATCGCCGGGAATGTGCTCGCCGCCGTCGCGCCCGGATACGGCGTGCTCATGACCGGCCGGGTCGTCACGGCCCTGTGCCATGGCGCTTTCATGGGCATCGGCCCGGTCATGGCGGCGAGTCTCGTCGCCCCTGAGCGGCGCTCCCGGGCCATCGCGTTGATGATGACGGGGCTGACGTTGTCGACGGTGGTCGGCGTTCCGTTCGGGACGGCGCTGGGTCAGCAGCTCGGGTGGCGTTCGGCGTTCTGGGCCATCGCCCTGATCGGTACGGCCGCGCTGGCCTCGATCGTGGCGTTCGTGCCCTCGCGAGCGAACGACCCGGGTACCGGGCTCCGCGGTGAACTGGCCGTGTTCCGCCGCTCCCGGGTATGGCTGGTGCTGACGACGACGATGCTCGGCTGGGGTGCGGCCTATGCCGCGATCACCTTCCTGGAGCCGATCCTGACGCGTGTCGCCGGTTTCGACGCCTCGGCGGTGCCGTGGCTGTTGTTGCTCTTCGGCGCGGGGCTGACCGGCGGCAACCTGCTCGGCGGAAGGCTCGCCGACCGGGCACTCATGCCCACGTTCTACGGCACCATCGTCGCGGCGATCGTCGCACTGGCCGTCTTCGCCTTCGCGGTGCACCAGCAGGCGTCGGCGGTGGTCATGGTGTTCGTGATGGGTGCCGCCGGGTTCGCGATGGTCCCCGTCTTCCAGACCCGCATGATGGACGCCGCCAAGGACGCGCCCTCGCTCGCCTCCTCGTCGAACGCTTCGGCGTTCAACGTCGGCATCGCCCTCTCCGCCTGGCTCGGCGGGATGGCGATCGACAGCGGGTTCGGGCTGATCGCCCCGGTGTGGATCGGCGTGGCACTGGGCGTCGCAGCGCTCGGCGTCGCACTGGTATCCGGCGCCATCGAGCGCCGCGACACCCGCTGAAATCTGTCAGCTAACCGCACTGACTGGGTGGCTCGACGGAAGCCGGGCCACCCAGTGCGTCGCTCTTCAGTCTCAGTTGACGTTGGCCGAGAACGAGTTGACCGCGAGGCCGACTCCGCCGCTCCAGGGCTCGAATCCGGCCTGGATGCTGGTCAGGTACCAGGATCGGTCGACACGGGTGCGGGCGTCGACGTCGTTCACGAAGTCCATGACGTTGAACGACCAGCTCGCGATCGGGGACTGGGCGACGTAGGAAACCACGTCGTTGCCGCCGTTGTTGCCTTGCCACACTTCCCAGCCCCGGCCGCCGATGGTCGTGGTGCCGACCCGGCCGCCGATCGGTTGCACGCCGCCGGTGCGGTTGAACCAGATCATCAGCTCCATCTGGTTGACCCCCGTGGTCTTCGCGGTCGGATCCATCCAGATGTCGTAGGAGGCGTTGAAGGTGGACCCGCCGACGTAGTTGTAGGAGATCGACGACTGCGCGTTGCCGATCCGGCTCAGCTGTCGCGGCAGGTTCGTACCGGGAGAGCAGTTCCCGTAGTGGCAGCCAAGGTAGACCGCCGGATACGACAACGGCGCTCCGCCGCTGGTGGAGCCCTGCTGGGTCTGGATCCGGAACCCGCTGCCGGTGACGTTGATGCACTGCGTCGCGTTGCTGCCCCACCGGTTGTTCATGACGACGTACCGGCCGCCGATCGTGGTCGATCCGTACTGGTCACAGATCAGTGTGTCCGCATGGGCGGGCGGCGCCGCTTCGACGGCCGGTGCCATGAGCCCGGCCGTGGCCAGTGCTACCGCGGACAGGGCGTGTTTCAGTTTCACGTTCCGCCTCCACCTCGTTGTGCGGGGAGCATCTCTGGGAGCGCTCTCAGGTCGGATCGCTTTCGATGAAACCACAAGAAGACCCGTGAGCAAAGAGTGCGGCCGTGATCAAGTTTCGAAGAGTCCGCCGCGGTGAGCCCTTTTCGACCCGCGCTTTCGCCTGACTGTCCACTGTGGAGTTTCAGGGCCCGCGACCATGCGCCACGCTAGGATTCGATGCGCGGTCGCCGGACATCGGGCTCTGGTCGGGCCCGGTAGTGTGCCGGTACTCGACAACACCGTCCGCGCGAAGATTCTCGGAGAGAGCGATGAGCATGGATGAGGCCTCACGACTGAGTGCGTCGGTGGACAAGGTCTCCGTTGGGCGGGTGTACGACTACCTGCTCGGCGGGACGCACAACTATGCCGTCGACCAGGCTTTCGCCGAGAAGCAATTGGCCGTGCTGCCGGAGATCCGGGACTTCGCCCGCGCCAACCGGGCGTTTCTCGGCCGTGCGGTCCGTTTCATGGTCGGGCAGGGCATCCGGCAGTTCGTGGACATCGGTTCCGGACTGCCGACACAGGGCAACGTGCACGAGGTCGCCGACGAGGTCGCACCGGGTGAATGCCGGGTGGTCTACATCGACAACGAACCGATCGCCCGGGCACACGCGCAGATCCTGCTCGAGGAAACCGCGGACCCGGACCGGCACGCCGCGCTGGACGCCGACTTCTTCGACCGGGGCCTGCTGTGGGACCGTGTGCTCGATACCGGTTTGATCGACCGGACCCAGCCCGTCGGGCTGCTGCTGGTCGCCCTGTTGCATTTCATGTCCGACGAGCAGAACCCGCATTCAGCGCTCGCCTCCCACCGCGCGATGCTGCCGCCGGGCAGCTTCCTGGCGGTCTCGCACATTCACGTGGCGCCTGAAGACGTGGAGACGCAGAACGCGGGCAAGCGGGTGGCGCAGGAGTACGGGCGCCGGACCAACCACACCGCGATCATGCGTTCACGCGAGCAGATCGCGGAGTTCTTCGGAGACTTGGAGCTGGTCGAGCCCGGTCTGGTGTGGCTGCCGCAATGGCGACCCGACACCCCGGGCGCGGACGAGGACGCAGCGCGCTCGCGCGGCCTGGCCGGGGTGGCGCGCACCCCCTGAACACATAAAAGAAGGCCTGCATCAGCGCCTCGGAAATCTTGTAACGTGACTTCGGTGGAAGGGACGCAACCACCGACCGAAGCCGTGCCCGGCCTGACCCTCGCCGGTGGGCGCTACCGGCTGCTCAGCCCACTGGGACGTGGCGGCTACGGCTGTGTTTGGCTGGCGGAGGACGGCGTCCTGGGCGTTCAGGTGGCGATCAAGGAGGTCGCGGTCCCGCCAGGGGCCGCCGGAGTGACCGCCGAGATGATCGAACGAGCCACGTGGGAGGCCCGCAACGCCGCTCGGCTGCGCGATCACCCCGCCATCGTGACCGTGCACGACGTGCTGGTCGAGCGGGGCGTGCCGTGGACGGTCATGCAGTACGTCCCCGGCCGGTCGCTGGCCGACGAGGTCGACCTGACCGGGCCGGTTCCCGTCGCGACGGCACATCGTGTGGCGCTGGCGATGTTGTCGGCCTTGTCCGCCTGCCACGAAGCGGGGGTGATCCACCGCGACGTCAAACCGCACAACATCATGCTCGCCGAGGACGGCACGCCGATGCTCACCGACTTCGGCATCGCCAAGGCCACCGGGCAGGCGACCGTCACCGAGGACGGCATGGTGATCGGCTCGATCACCTACCTCGCGCCCGAGCGAGCCAAGGGGCTCCCCGCGACGCCTGCTTCCGACCTGTTCTCGCTGGGAGTGACCCTGTTCGAAGCGGTGGAGGGAGTGCCGCCGTTCCACCGAGGGTCGGGGATGGCGACCCTGTCCGCGATCCTGCTGGACGACCTGCCCACCCCGCGCCTGGCCGGGCCGCTCGCTCCGGTCATCCAGGGCCTCACCGCCAAGGACCCCGGCCTGCGGTTGACCGCCGCGCAGGCCACCGCTCTGCTGGCCGGGCAGTCACAGAGACCGACAGTGGGGCAGGACGAGTTCGACGTCGTCCTCCGCCATGCCGGTCGCAAGAAGATCCAAGTCATCAAGGTCGTCTACAAGGACCTCGGCCTCGGGCTTGCTCTGAGAGAAGCCACGAACCTCGTCGAAGCCGTCCCGCAGACGATTCTGAAGCGGGTCACTCGACGAGCCGCCGACGATGCCAAGCAGAAACTCGAGGCGGCCGGAGGCACAGTCGTCCTGACGCCCCAGACCGGACCAGACACGAGGCCGGAGCCGGCCTGACCAAGTCGCGTTCGCGATCGAAGTGAGTCGGCTCGCTGTGCCGAGCCGGAAGTCAACCTGTGCGGTAGGGATGTCGTCCCGGAGCCGGACGCGCCGCGGACGTTTCGACGGCTATCGTTCCGTGTGCGCCCACCGACCTGGTTGAGAAAGATCGCCCCCGAGGTGGCCGACGCGGTACTCGCCGTGTTCATGACCTGGTTCACGGTCGAGGCGGGCTTCGCCGTCCATCTCCCGGGGTTCAGGCCGTTCGACGCGACCGGTATCGCGCTGAGTGTGCTGGTCAACGCCCCACTGGCGGTTCGGCGCCGTGCGCCGCTGGCGGTCTTCGTCCTGTTGCTGGCCGGATGGGCCGGCTTCCTGGTGCCGGGGTACTGGCCGGGCGTCAGCGCGCTGGCGCTGCTGCTCGGCTTGTACACCGTCGCCGCGCACCGGTCCCTTCCAGTGACGGCGGTGTGCGCCGCGGCCACGCTGGCGGGCGAGACCTACGCGGCCTGTCATTCCCAGCTGATCGGCTCGACGTGGACGGCGGTGTTCCAGAGCCTGCTGCTGACCGGCGTCGCGTGGGGTTTCGGCACGAACGCGGGACGGCTGGCCCAGCGCAACGGCCAGCTGCGGGTGCTGACCGGACAGCTGCGCCGCGAGCAGGAAGACCGGGAGCGGCGGGCCGTCACGGAGGAACGGGTTCGCACCGCGCGAGAGCTGCATGACGTCGTGGCCCATCACATGTCGGTCATCGCGGTGCAGGCGGAGATGGCGCGGTACGTGTTCGAGTCGGATCCGGCGGCCAGCCGGACGGCGCTGGACGTCATCGGCCGCACCAGCAGCGAGGGTTTGGACGAATTGCGGCGCATGCTGACCGTGCTGCGGTCCGGCGAGGACGACGACACCTACGTACCCGCTCCTGGACTGGAGGGACTGGAGGAACTGGCGGCGAGAGTCGGCGCCGCCGGGGTGCGCGTCGAGATCTCCGTGCGGGGGAAGGCGCGCTCGCTGCCGGAAGGAGTGGAACTCTGCGTCTATCGTGTCGTGCAGGAGGCGCTGACCAACGTGGTCAAGCACGCCCGTCCGGCCAGGGCATGGGTGTCGCTGACCTATGGCGCGGAGGAAGTGTCGGTCCGGATCGCCGACGACGGCCGGTCGGAGCGGTTCCAGGAGAGCGCCGGGCACGGCATGATCGGCATGCGTGAGCGCGCCGAACTGTACGGGGGAACACTCGTGGCCGGCGCGGGCGCGGAAGGGGGTTTCGTGGTGACGCTCGTGCTCCCGCTGGCAGCCGGGGGAGTCGGTTCATGATCGAAGTGCTGGTCGTCGACGACCAGGATCTGGTCCGTGCCGGATTCGTCGCGCTGCTGCGGGCCGCGCCCGGCATCACCGTCGTCGGCGAGGCCGCCGACGGAGAGCAGGCGGTTGACCTGACGGCGCGGCTGCGGCCCGACGTCGTCTTGATGGACATCCGGATGCCGGGCACGAACGGGGTGGTCGCGACCGAACGCATCCTCGCCGCGGAAAGTGATCGCCCGACCCGTGTGCTGGTGCTGACGACGTTCGACCTGGACGAGTACGTGTATGCGGCGCTGCGCGCGGGGGCTTCGGGCTTCCTGTTCAAGGACGTCCGTGCGGAACGGCTGGTCACCGCGATTCACACGATCGCGGCGGGGGAGCAGCTGTTCGCACCGTCTGTCATGCGGCGGCTGATCGAGGCCTACGCGAACCGGCCGGACCGGCGGGCCGCCGCTCGCGGACCTGAACTGGACTGCCTCACCGCACGGGAGACCGAGGTGCTGCGGCTGGTCGGCAAAGGCATGACCAACGGCGGTATCGCCGGCGAGCTGGTGGTGAGCGAGTCCACGGTGAAGACGCACGTGAACCGCGCGATGACGAAACTCGGTCTGTCCAGCCGCGCGCAGATCGTCGCACTGGCCTACGAATCCGGTCTCGTCAAGCCGGGCGGCTGAGGCTTCCGGACGGCGATCCCGGAAGCCTCAGGACAGTTCATCGCCCGGCTTGCAGGGCCCGCCAGGTGTTCGCGCCGGCGATCCCGTCGGCGTCGAGGCCCCGGGAGGCTTGGTAACCCTTGACGGCCGTGGTGGTCTTGGCGCCGAATTTGCCGTCGACGGTCAGATTCGCGGTGGTGGCGGCGTTGAGGGACCGTTGCAGCCGGAAAACGGCTTCACCGGACGAGCCGTCCTGAAGCTGCGGAGTGCTGCCGCGGGCCAGCAGTGCCGTCCAGGTGTGTGAGTCCACCGAGTCCGCCTCCGCGAGTCCCACCTGTGCCTGGAACCGCTTCACCGCGGACACGGTCGCCGGATCCAGGACACCGCTGGGATCACCGGCACCCGTGTCCTGTCCGGCGGCACGGAGCAGGCATTGTGCCGTCTTCACCTCGGGCCGGGTGACGCCGGGCTCGAGCCGCGGATAGGGACCGTCGACTCCGACGCTCGCGCAACCGCGGGACCGGGACACCAGCTCGGTCGCGGCGCGCTTGCCCTCGGCGGCCGCGTCGGCGGCGTCCTGGATGGGCGATGCCTTGACGCCGGGGAAAAGAATGTAGTCGACGACCCTGCCGGACACCCCGCCCGAACGCGGGTCGGGGTTGATACCGAGCGCCTTGGCCAGCGCGTAGGAGCCCTCGCCGATCGCCCCCGCCGGGCCGACGTCGCCCACGACGGCATAGGCGACCCTGCCCTGATAGACGACCGCGGCGACGGTGCCACCGGTGATGCCGGAGCGGGCGTAACTCCAGGTCGAGCTGATCCCGGGGACCACGATGTAGGGCAGTTTCTCGGCGTTGAGCGGCTTGCCGTCCGACTGCGACCACGCGGTCTGCCCCTGCCAGGAGGGATCGGTCGAAGCGTTGCACTTCTCGGTGCGCTGGCCATCGCAGTCGACCGTCATCCCGGATCGCCAGTGCACCGCGCCGCCGGTCGCGCAGACGGGAACCGTGCGCGTACCGCCGCTGCGCTCGGCGTATTTCCCGGCGGACACCTGCTGCGCGCAGGTCGCGACCACCGCGCTCAACTCGGCGCCGGTCGGATCAGCGGCCGTGACCGCGCTCGCCTGGTTCGCCGTCGCGAGGCCGCAGACGACCATCATGGCCATTCCCAGTGCTGCCGTCGTCAGCCGCATCGCGCCTCTTCTCTGTCCACAGTGGAGTTTCATTTGCCCGCCTGCAACGCCGCCCAGGTCTTCGCGCCGACGATTCCGTCGGCGGTGAGGCCTTGCGCGCTCTGGTACCGCTTCACCGCCGCGGTGGTGTTCGGGCCGAACCGGCCGTCGAGTTCGAGGCCCGCGTCGAGGGCGGCGTTGAGCGCGCGTTGAAGGCGCAGCACCGCGTCTCCGGAGGCGCCGTCCTGGACCTGCGGCGTCGTGCCCCTCGCCAGCAAAGCCGTCCACGTGTGCGAGTCCACCTTGCCGAGTGACGGCAGGCCGACGCTCGCCTGGAACTGTTTCGCGGCGTCGGCGGTCGTCGCGTCGAAGGTGCCGGTGGGGCCGTTCGCCCCGGTGGGGAATCCGGCGGTGGTGAGCAGGCACTGTGCGGCCTTGACCAGGTTCCCGGTCGCGGCCGGGGCGATCTCGGGATAGCGTGGGTGGTCCAGGCTCACCGCCGCGCAGGTCTTGGCGTCGCCTTCGATGACGTTGCGGTACCGGATCGCGGTGAATCCCGCCGTCCGATCGGCCGACCACGTGCGCTGTGACGCGACCGTCCCCGAGCGGTACTCCTCCCACACCACCGCCTGGGTCTTCGCGGCGTCCGCCCACCGGATGAACAGCGCCATGTGCTGGTGGGCGCTGGAATGCACCCACAGGCTGTCACCCGGTAGGAGGTTCTTCTTGTCGATCCGGGTGGCGACCTGCATGATGTCGCCCGTCCAGCGCGCGGTCTTCAGCCCCCAGGCCATCGACACGTAGCCGGAACAGTCCTGCCGGTAGGTGCCGTACTGATTGGTGTGCTTCGCTTCCTGACTGTAGGGCACTCGCTCGTCGAGCCAGCTCTTTGCTCTGGTCAGGATGTCGTCGCGGGTCAGTTTCAGATCGGCCGTGGGATGCCCGGCGGACTGGAGATCCGGTTCCGCGTTGGCGAGCCGGGGTACCGGCTGGAGAAGTCCACAAAGGACCAAGACGGCGGCGAGGATGCTCGCGGCTGTGGTTCGCATGGACTCAGCATCGAAGGACCGGCCGGGCATGGCAAAGGTTTTCGCCTACCCCAAAGGGTGTCGCGCGGGTCAACCCTGGTGGTAGGCGGACCAGTCCTGCGCGGTATTTGTGCCTTCGACGGTGTCGGGAAGCGCCGCGGATCCCCTAACATCGGGCGTCGCAAGGGGGTTCGCCAGGCGCCGTGGTTCCATCCGGTGGCCTGCCGGCATGAGGGTTCGTTTCAGGGGGATGTCATGTCGCGTGTGCTTGTTTTCGATGACCGGGAGCACGGTTCTCGTAGGGAACGTCCGTGCTGAGGATCTATTTCACTCCAGAAGATCTGGCCAGGACCCGGATCAGTCCGGCACCGCAGCCGATGTGGGAGATCCTGCTCAGCATGTACCGGCTGCGAGGCCGCGAAGGCGGGGTCATCTTCGAAGAATGGCGAAGATCCGTGGCTCAGGCGGCACACGTCACCACCCGGCCGCTGGCCGACCTGGCCGCGCAATCCGGCTACGCGGTCGATTTCATCACCCCGACCCTGCGGAACCTCTCGCTGGCGGAAGGGCTTGAAGCGCTGCGTCGCACCCCGAAGAGGCGCCTTCGGGCCGATCTGGCCGTGCTGGCCGGAAGCCGGCGGCTCCCCTCGTGGACCGCAGGGCTCGCCGAGGGCAGGCCGGAGACGCTCATCCGGCTCGCCGACTCGGTCGAGCGGTACTTCACGGCCTGCCTCGCCCCGTACTGGGTGCGGGTGTGCGGCCGGGTCGAGCAGGAACGGGCCAGACAGGTGAAGACGATGACCGAGGAGGGGTGCGAGTCTCTGCTCGCCAGGGTGCACCCTACGGCGCGGTGGAACTATCCCGTGCTGGAGCTGGACTATCCGGTCGAGCACGAACTGCGGCTGAACGGGCGGGGACTGTGTCTCACGCCGTCCTTTTTCTGCTGGGGACTGCCGACGACCTTTTTGGACGGTGAGCTGGAACCGACCCTGGTGTACCCGATCGAGCACAAGGTGGGCTGGTCGGGAGACAGAGCGACGCACCGGCCGCTGACGTCCCTGCTCGGCAGGACACGGGCCCGGGTCCTCGAGACCATCGGGGAGCGCCCCGGCACCACCACCGAGGTGGCTTCCCGCACGAAGACCAGTCTCCCGACGGCGAGCCAGCAGGCCGCCACCCTGCGCGCGGCAGGGCTGATCACCAGCAGCCAGAACGGGCAGTCCGTGCTGCATTCGATCACCCCGCTCGGGCTCGCGCTCCTGGCGGAAGGCTGAACGTCCGGGGCCCGGTCGCGAGCAACTCACGGCCGGGCCCCGGACTCCGGTCACGGGGTCTGCAGGCCCGGACGGCCTTCTTCGATCACGTACGAGCGCAGCGTCGTCACGGGTTCGCCGCGGACGGTGACCTTCTTGACGGCCCGGAAATCGACGTCCATCTTGGTCTGGCTCAGCTTCGCGCGGACGTAACCCCGGTGCTGGGAGTAGAACTTCAGGTGCGGGTTGCCCGCCTGGTCGGGGACGCCGGTGGAGTCCGCGCCGTTGCCGCCGGAGGAGACGGAACTGGTGACCAGTTCGGTTCCGACCACCGGGGAGCCCGGATTGGTGTAGTCCACCTTGAGTTCGTTCGCCCAGGCACGGTGCACGTCACCGGTGAGGACCACCGGGTTGCGGACACCGCGCTGGACCCAGCCCTTCTGGATGCGGTCACGGGAAGCGGGATAACCGTCCCAGCCATCCATTCCCGACGCGCCGTTCGCGTCCGCCCGCCGGGCGAAGAACACCTGCTGGCCGATCACGTCCCAGGTTCCCTGCCGCTGGGAGAACCCGTCGAGCAGCCAGTTCTCCTGCGCGATACCGGGCAGGCTCCGCGACGGATCACCGGCTTCAGGGCAGTACTTCCAGCCGTCGCCG
Source organism: Amycolatopsis sp. NPDC039088 (assembly GCF_055598845.1). Lineage (NCBI taxonomy): Bacteria > Bacillati > Actinomycetota > Actinomycetes > Pseudonocardiales > Pseudonocardiaceae > Amycolatopsis > Amycolatopsis sp. NPDC039088. The sequence goes on from NZ_JBVKAE010000012.1 coordinate 60,470, forward strand.
CACGCCTGGTCGCTCCGGTACTGGCGGGTGTCGAGCATGTGGAAGGTGGCGAGCCTGCCCCAGCGCAGGCGCCGGTACAGCTGGATCTTGTCGCCGTTCGGTTTCGCCCCGCCCCGCAGCGGCATGTTCTCGTAGTACGCCTTGTAGGCGTCCTCGCGGCGCTTGGCCCAGCCGTCCGGCAGAGAGGGTTTGTCGTTGTCCCGCTTGCCCGCGGCGTAGTTGTTCTCGACCTCGTGATCGTCCGGTACGACCAGCCAGGGAGCGACGGCGTGCGCGGCCTGGAGGTCGGCGTCCATCTTGTACTCCGCGTACCGTTGCCGGTAGTGGGCGAGTTTGGTCAGTTCCGTCTTGTTCTGGTGACGCCGGGGGCACGGATCGTCTTGCCCGTGGCTGGTTTCGTAGATGTAGTCACCGAGGTGCAGGATGAGGCCGGGACGTTCCTCGGCCATCCGGCGGTACACGGTGTAGAACCCGTCTTCGTAATGCGCGCACGAGGTGAACGCCATCAGCAGGTCGCGTCCGAACGTGTCGAACGCGGGCGCGGTGCGGGTGCGGCCGACGGGTGAGATATGCCCCGCGGCGCGGAACCGGTAGTAGTACTCGTAGTCCGGCTGCAGCCCGTTGACCTCGACGTGCACCGAGTGCGCGTCGGCGTACACGGCGGTGAACTGGCCCTTCTTGACCACGTTCGTGAACTTGTCGTCGGTCGCGACCTCCCAGTCCACCGCGGTCGACGTGGTGGGCATCCCACCGTTGCCGTTCTCCAGCGGTTCCGGCGCCAGCCTGGTCCACAGCACGACACCGTCGGGCAACGGGTCGCCCGACGCGACACCGAGCTTGAACGGGTAGGGCAGCGCCGCGCTCGCCCGGCCGCCCAGTGCCACGGCCCCCACGGTGACGGCGGTACCGAAGACGAAGGTCCGTCGGTTGAACTTGCTCATGTCCCCATCCCCTACTTAGGTGTTTCCAGGTTGTCGTCCAGCACGGCGGAGTTGCCCGCGAACGGCGCCCCCGGGCCGAACGCGGTCGGTGTGCCGATCTGGGCGCGGCCGAGCTTGTGTGCCGCCGTCACCGTGAGCGCGTTGCCCGCCAGCCCGGTGTTCAGCACGAACATCGCTCCGGTCTGCGGGCTGCCGTCCTCCCAGGGAGCCGAGACGGTCAGTTCCGGTTTGCCGTCGCCGGTGATGTCGAGGATCCGCAGGCCGTACCCGAAACCCTCGCCCGCTGCCGCGCCGGCGTTGACCGGCGCGGTGTTCTCGCCGACCGCGGTGGCGGGGAAGGAGGACAATCCGGTCGCGCCGCCGCGCAGCAGGCACAGCGCGCCGGTGCGGTTGTCCTCCTTGAGCACTCCGACGGCCAGGTCGTCGAAGGTGTCGCCGTCGAGGTCGCCGACGGCGAGGGAGCCCCCGAACTGGTCGTTCGCCTCGGGGCTGCCCGGGATCGCGTCACCGGACTGGTCGATCACCTCGACCGCGGTGGTCAGCCCGGCGTTGCCGCCGCGTACGGCGACGAGCGCGCCGGATCCAGCCGGGCCGCCGCGACGGCGGTCGGCCTGGATCACCAGGTCGGCGTTGGCCCCGCCGTGGAAGCGGCCGATCACCGCGCCCCGCCATTTCCCGTGGGTGGCCGCGTTGCCGACGCTGATGTAGGAGGACGCCTTGGCGGAGAGCCCGCTCGCCGTACCGTGCAGCAGGTGGACCGAGCCCCAGGCGTCGGCGGTCCCGGTGATCACCTCGCCGGCCGAGATGACGGCGAGATCGTCCCGCTTGTCGCCGGTGACGTCACCGGCGGTGAGCGCCCAGCCCATCAGGTCGCCGGCCTCGGCCGCCCCGGCGAGATCCGGATCGTCCTGGTTGAACGCGATCGCGTTCCGCGCGGTGAGCCCGGCGCTGCCGCCGTAGAGGATCCACACCGCGCCGGCGCGCGCCTTCGTCTCGATCGCCTCACCCGGCGACCCGATGCCGAGGTCGGCGTAGCCGTCCCCATTGAAGTCGCCGGTGGCCAGACTGGCTCCGAACTGGTCGCCGGCCTCCATCACTCCCGGCACGTCCGCGGTGTCCTGGTTGATCGTCCCGAGCGGTCCGGGAAGAGCACGGAGATAGGGCGCTGTGCGCTGCCCGTAGAGGACGCTGACCGCGCCGGCGTTCGCCAGGCCGTTGACCGACTCTCCCGGGTTGCCGATCGCGACGTCGGCCAGCCCGTCCCGGTTGAAGTCGCCGGTCGCGAGGGCGGCGCCGAATTTGTCGGAGGCTTCCATGCCCAGCCCGACACCGGCGGTGTTCTGGTTGACCAGTGCCGCGGGGGCCCCGGGGAGAGTGGTCCCGCCGGGCACCACTTGCACGGAGCCGCCGAGGTCGTTGGGCTTGAGGGAGGTGTCGCCGCTGTAGGTCAGCCGCGCTCCCGTGGACAGCACGAGGTCGGCGACGCCGTCCCCGTTCACGTCCGTCTGCGGTGAGGCCGCGAGTGCCGTGGGCATCGGTGCGGCGGCCACCGGGGACGTCACGAAGGTCAGTGCGGCCGCGGCCGCCAATACGGGAAACCATTTTTTCGCCACGATCGACGACGGTAGGAAGCGGGTACGAGCGCGGACAATGGTTTTCGGCTGGGTGAAAAGGTCCCTCACGGTGCTCACCGTCCTGCCTGCAGCGCGGCCCAGGTGGCCTGGCCGACCACGCCGTCCACATCCAGGCCGCGGGCGCCCTGGTAGTCGCGGACCGCCTTTTCGGTGTTCGGCCCGAACGCGCCGTCGATGGCGAGGGTCTTGCCGGACGTGGCGGTGAGGGCCCGTTGCAGCCGGTTCACCGCGGCTCCGGTGGCACCCTGCCGCAGGGTGGGAGTGTCCCCTGTGGACAGTAACGCGGTCCAGGTACGCGCTTCGATCTCACCGGTCGCGGCGAGCCCGTGAGCCTGCTGGAACGCCTTCGTGGCGGACACCGTGGGTTCGTCGAAAGTGCCGGTCGGACGGCCCTTGGGCGTCAACAGGCATTGCGCCGCTTTGACCGGGTTCCCGGTCGCGCCCGAGGCGATTCTCGGATAGGCGGCGAAGTCGAGGCTTACCGTGTCGCACGGGAGCGTCGTGCCGGGTCCGACGTCGAGGTAGTCTCGGTCGATACCGGAAATCCGGACCCCGCCCCAGGTTTCCGCGACCTCACCGGCGTACTGGTGGATCCGCTGATGGCTCACCCAGTACGTGCTCGGTGCGTAGGAGCCGGTGTCGGTGTCGGCCTTGTCGTTCCACCAGGCGAACCAGATGTGGTCCGGCTTGGTGTAGGAGGTGTTCGTGTAGGCGCTCGCCAGATCCTTGATCCCGGATCCGGCGCTCGTGTAGACGCCGGAAAGCCAGCCCTTCGCGTGGAGCGCGTCGGTCCAGCCGCTGACATAGGACAGCACACCGGCCTTGCACGCCGTCGTCGACGAGTAGCCTTCGATGTCGCTGTAGATCACGCTGCCCGGACCGAAGCCGAGCGCGGTGTTGGCCGTGATCGCGCTCGCCGCCGCGTCGCGGCCCTGTTGCCGGGCGACCGACGGGTCGCTGGACATCTTCAGCCGATAGTCGGTGCACGGCGCCTGCCTGCCGACGTCGGTGAGGATGAAGCGCCAGCCGCGGGCGGCCTGGTTCGCGACCCAGGCCGGAGTGAGATTGGGCTGCGCGCAGGCACGCAGGTTACCGCTCGAGTAGATGCCGACGGCGCGATACGGAGAGGCACGCCAAGCGTCCATTGTGGCCTGTGCCGGTGCCGCGCAGGCTTCGAATCCCTTGCCCTGGAAGCTTCCGGGGGCCACGATCGGCGCCGCCGCGGCCGCCTTCGCCGGTCTGGCGGGCAGGGCGGCACGCGCGCCGCCCGGGACCAGACGTGCTCCGGACAGCGCCGCCCGCATGGTCTGTTCGGTCTGGCCGGTATGCCCGGCGGTGACCAGGACACCGGCATCGGGGACCGCGACCCGGATCGTGTCTTCGCGGGACGGCGTCCCGGGTGGCGGGGTGGCCGTCCCCGGCGGAGCGGTCACCACGCCATCGGGCACCTGCTCGGGCGTCAGCTCCGCGAGCGGTTCGATCACCATGCCCGCCGTCCGGTCGACGATTTTCGCCGGGCAGTCCGGTTCTTCGGCCTGGTGTCCCAAGTAGACGGTCTCGCTGTCGAACCGGACGCAGGCGCTCGGCGTGGTGGCCAGATCGACCACCCGCCAGCCGGCGGGAACGTCGAGCTGATAGCCGTGGTAGGTGACGGTGCGCGAACCCGTGTCCGCGACGGCGGCCGGGGTGGTCGTGGTCGCGGCCGTCAGCAGAGCGAAGGCGATCGCGGTGGCGCTTGCGCGCCAGGTGGGTTTCATCGGTTCTCCTCCCGGAATCGAGGGCGGGAGGTTATCGGCGCGTGGCGAAGGGCCGGAAGCGTTTTGGCGCCCGTGGAAAGGCTTCCGGCGCAAGGAATCCGCGTTCTACGGTTCCGGCTCCGTACCTGGACGAGCAAGGAGTGTCATGCGGCGCCTACTGACTTTTCTCGCCACCGTCGTGGCCATGGTGATGATCGGTGCGGGATCCGCGCACGCGGCGCCCGCCCCGGCGTGGCCGTTGGTGGGAGGTGATTCCACCGGCCCGGAGGTGACGTCGGCGCAGTATCTGCTCCGGCAGCGCGGCGCGCAGATCGACGCCGACGGCATCGTCGGCCCGAAAACCCAAGCGGCGGTGAAAGCGTTCCAGACCGCTCAGGGACTGACGGCCGACGGCATCGTGGGTCCCAAGACCTGGAGCAAACTGGTGGTGAACCTCGACAGCGGCGCGACCGGCGAGGCGGTGACGGGCGCACAACACCAGCTGGTGCGCCACGGTTACCAGGTCAAACCGGACGGTACGTTCGCGGCGAGTACCGCGAGCGCGGTGACCGCCTTCAAGACCAAGCACGGGCTCCCCGCGACGTCGCTCATCGACGCCACCACGTGGCAGTGGCTCATCGGCGGGACCCCGTCCGTCACGGGCTGGTCGCTACCCCTCTCGCGCGCCACCCTGCCACGCAGTGAGTACGACGATCCGCATCACGACTACCCGGCGATCGATCTGCCGGTCGGCGCGGGCACGCGGGCCCTCGCGGTCACCGCCGGCACGGTCGCGCTGGTCAACGACAGCACCTGCGGTAAAGGCGTGGTGCTGAGCGCGAACGGGGCTCGTTTCGTCTACTGTCACTTCTCCCAGCACGCCGTGGCGTCCGGGGCGACGGTCCAGGCCGGCCAGCTCGTCGGCTACACGGGGAACACCGGAAACTCGACCGGGCCGCATCTGCACTTCGGCGTCAAGATCGGCTCGACCAGTCATTGCCCGCAGCGGTTGCTGCTGGCGATCTACGACGGCGTCGCCCCTCCCGCGCCGTCGAGCCTGCCCACCTCGGGCTGTTCGTACTGAAACCCCTGCGAAACCCGGAGAAACCCATGCGCAGATTAGCGGCGGCCCTCGCCGTCTTGGTGCTGTCGGCCGGATCGACGGTTCTCACCGTGGCACCGGCCCACGCGTACGGCAACGCCTTCTTCCATACTCAGAGCAGCGGAAACCGAGGCGTGGAAGTGCTCGCGATACAGAATCTGCTCGCCCAGCACGGACACGCTGTCCCCGCCACCGGCGTGTTCGACCCCGCCACGGTCGCGGCCGTGCGTGCCTTCCAGACCGCCAAAACCCTCGGGGTGGACGGGATCGCGGGACCGAAGACCTGGGCCGCGCTGGCTCCGACGGTCCGGGCGGGCGACGGCGGTGAGGCGGTCAAAGCACTTCAGGTGGAATTGAACGCCAAACGCCGGCTGAACCTTCCGGTCAGCGGGCGGTTCGACGCGGCGACGACCACAGCGGTCCGCGGCTTCCAGGAGCACGCCGGCATCGCCGTGGACGGTATCGCCGGGCCCGCCACGTGGAAGAACCTCGTCTGGCACCACGACTATCCCGACTTCGGCCAAGGGCTGTGTGATCAGGATCCCGACGGGAACGGAACGGCGGCGAACTGGGGAACCGGTGCCGCGGTGGCGCAGCTCGAACAGGCGGCGAAGACGTTCTCGGCCACGGGCCGCGGGAAAGTGCCGATGGGCGACTTCGGTTTCGAACACGGCGGCGCGATCCCCGGGCACGGCAGTCACCAGGTGGGACTCGACGTCGACCTGTGGCCGGTGCGGACCGACGGCGCGCAGTGTAGTGCGGGCCGGATCACCTGGCGATCGTCCACTTACGACCGAGCGGCGACGCGCGAACTGGTCAAGACGATCCGGGCGGCCGCGCCAGGGCACGTGAAGCTCGTCTTCTTCAACGATCCCACGCTGATCGACGAAGGCCTGACGGCCAGCTATCCGAATCACGACAACCATCTGCACGTCCGCTACTGCGAAGCGGTGCATCCGAACAACCTTTATGTCTGCTGAGACACCGCCAAGGTCAGGGCCAGGTCAACTCGCCGTCGGTGATGACGGGATGCCGTTCGCGACAACGAGGTTCACGGTCGTGGACGTAGTTGTCGAGGCGTTCGGCGATCTCGTCGAGGATCTCGGTCACGCTCGCCCAATCGGACCGGTAGATCCCTTCGCTGGCATACCACTCCATGACGTGGCCGTGGTCTTCACCCGGCCGGAGATCGACACACAGCAGACCTCCGTCGATCGCCCGGCCGATGGGGAGAACCGCGGTGCAGAAGGGAAATCCGTGCTGACCGGCCTGCTTGTGGTGTGTTCCTCCGGGAGTACAGCAGCCAGGGTCGGGGTACCGTGACTGCCTGCCGTACTCGTCCTCGGCCCGAGCCACCGGCAGCGGCAGATAGCCCTTCGGGATCAGATACCCGGCTCGGTTCCCGCCGCCGTGATCACGCTGGTCGTCGACGCCGTCCGTCGCGGCCCACCAGGCGACCAGGTCGGGCGGCAGTTCGAGGCCCACCCGGTCCCGCAGGCGTTCGACGGCTGCGGCCGGCGCCGGGGGCCGGATCTCCCGCGCGGTGGCGCGTGCGTGTTCGGCCAGCAAGGCCGTGATCCGCTGCCAGGTCTGTTCCACCGCCGTGCTCATCAGCGCCCCCTTTTTCTCGATGGGCCACCGTAGCGAAAGCCGGCACGCGGATCACTCAGGAGGCTGCTTCCGTGTCGGGGGATTCGAGGAACTCGCCCACCACGTCGGACTCTTCACCGTCGAGTTCGACGAAGATGCTCAACGCTTGGAATGCGTATTCCCTTGCCGGGTCGCACAGATTCGTGCGGCGGTGCAGTTCCGCGGTCCTTCGTATCGGTTGCGATGCTCGCGCCACGGCTCAGGTTTCCGTGTCGATCAGGTCATCACCATGCCGGTGGATCTGAACCTTCTCGTCGCCACCGGGATCCGAAGGGGCCCGGCAAAGTCGGGATGCTGCAGGTCGGGGACCTCTTGGTCATGGCGCAGGCCGACGTCTATGAAGGATTTGGGACGTTCACCGTCCCCAATCCTCCACACTCGGACCCGCGGGCATCAGCGATGCCACATCCGGACCACCAAGAGCCGCACTGACCTGCAAGATCGCGACTTTGCCGGGACCCTGCCGCGATCCGATCCGGCACAGAACTCACATTTCGCGGGCCTGCGTCGTCGAGTGGGCAGAAGATCCACTACGGCAAAGGAGATCGCGATGGACGCCCGGCTCGACTACTTCCGCAACCCCGTCGGCGGAAAGTTCATGCGGAACATCATCTCGGCGGGGAGAGCGCTGGCCGGTTCACCGCTGTCGCTCACGACCCAGGAACTCGTGCGGATGCGCGCGAGCCAGATCAACGGTTGCGCCGTCTGCCTGGACATCCACACCAAGGAGGCCGCAGCCGCCGGGGAGTCCGCCGTGCGGATCAACCTGGTCGCGACCTGGCGCGAGGCGACGGTCTTCACCGAGGCCGAGCGCGCGGCGCTGGAGCTGACCGAGCAAGCCTGCCGGATGGCCGACAGTGCCGGTGGCGTCACCGACGAAGCCTGGGCGAACGCCGCCCGGCACTACGACGAGGACCAGCTCGCCGCGCTGGTGGGGGTGATCGCGCTGATCAACGCCTTCAACCGGGTGAACGTTCTCGTGCAGAACCCCGCGGGGGACTACCAGGCGGGGCAGATCGTCTAGTGACCGTGCCGCCGGGCCCGTGTCGCTGACCCGGGCCCGGCGAACCGTCACTCAACCGTCCATGGCCGGAGCTTCTCGGGGTTTCGGACACCCCAGATGTGCCGGATGCGGTCGTCGGCGACGTCGAAGGCGAACACCGCGACGGTCAGGCCGCCTTGCCGGAGCACCAGACCGGGGCGTCCGTTGACCGTCCGCTCCAAGAGCGCGAGGTCGGACGTCTTGCGTGCGACCTCCATGAGATAGGACGCGACCCGCTCCGGCCCTTCGAAGGGGTGGAGCGCCGCGCTGACGAGTCCGCCACCGTCGCCGACCGCCTTGACGTCGGGGTCGAGTAGGCCGATGAGCGCGGTGATGTCCTTGGTCTCCCACGCCTTCTTGAACTCCTTGACGAGATCGGCCTGCCGGGTGACCGGGGTGGGGGAGGCCTGTGCCGCGCGGATGCGGCGGCGCGCGCTGGAGGCGAGCTGGCGACAGGCCACCGGAGTGCGACCGACGATCTCCGCCACTTCGGCGAAGGGGTAGCGGAAGACCTCGTGCAGGATGAACGCGACGCGTTCGGCCGGGGTCAACGACTCGAGCACGACGAGGAAGGCCATGGTGATCGACTCGTCGAGGGTGACCCGGTCGGCCGGGTCGTCGACGGCGGACGGCGGCCGTCCGATCGTCCCTTCGACGCGTCCCGGCACCGGTTCGGGAATCCATTCGCCGACGTAGCGTTCCCGTCTCGCTCGCGCCGAGCCGAGCAGATCCAGACAGATGCGGCTGGCCACCGTGGTCAGCCAGGCCCCAGGTGAGTCGATCGCGCCCCGCTGGGCGGAGGTCAAGGCGTACCAGCGGGTGTAGGTCTCCTGCACGACGTCCTCGGCCTCGGACAGCGAGCCGACCAGCCGGTACGCGAGTCCCATCAGCTGGCGCCGCTCACTCACGATCGCCCGCAGCCCAGGGTCGAGCTGATCGGGTGCCGGTTCGTTCATGGGATTTCGCCTCCTGGTCGCGTGCAACTGTCCCTGATACGACGAGGGAGCCCCGCTGGATGTGAGGTCAGCACGCACCTCACATTCGGCGGGGCTCTGTCGTCGTAGTGCTGAGACTCAACACCTTCCGGCTAGGAGCCCAGCATGACGACGATGACCACGTTCAGCGAACTCACCGGTGATTACTCGCTCGACGCCGCCGGGACGACGCTCGCCTTCGTCTCCCGGCACACCATGGCCAGCAGGGTGCCCGGGCATTTCGACGAGTTCGACGGCAGCGTGCACCTCGATGGGGACGACCCGTCGAGGTCCAGCGTGCGGCTCACCGTCAAGGCCGCGAGCATCCACACCGGTCACCAGCAGCGCGACGACCACCTGCGCACCGCGTTCCTCGACGTGACAGGTCATCCGGACATCACTTTCGTGTCCACCGCGGTCCGGCACCTCGACGGCCCCCGGTTCGAGGTCAGCGGGAGCCTGACCATCCGAGGTGTCACGAAGGAGGTCGGCGTCGCCGTCGAACTGACCGACGCCAGGCCCGGCCCGGCGGGTGGCTTCAGGGCAGGATTCACGGGAAGTGTCACGATCGACCGTAATGCGTGGGGCGTGAACGCGAACTTCGCCACCAAGCTCATGATCAGCCCCAAGGTGACCTTGCAGTTCACTGTCGCCGCGAACCGGCGATCCCCGCGGAGCTGACCCGCCACGCGCGATCGCGCAGGGTGAGCCGGTCCGCGGGTAGGGTCGTCCTTGATGATCGACCGACAGCGCCTGCTGGTTTGGTGGGGCGCCCTGCGCTACACGGCGTTCATGGGAACCGATGTCCCGCCGAAGCGGTCGGCGGGATTACGCAGGTTGCGTGCTCTCGCAATCATCGGGTTCGGTCTGTGGTCGGGTTTCGTGACGTTCTCGACCGTTTCGACGTTCCCGGCCGCGAAAGTCTTCAACGTGGTCGTCACCGTGCTGCCCTGTCTGCTGGCGGTCCGTTCGCCGCTGTGGGGATGGCGTGCGCTGATCGTGGGCATCGTGCTCACCCCGTTCACCCTGCCCGGCATAGCCGATTCCTGGGGCTGGCCGTGGGCGCCGGGACTCGCGCTGACGGCCGTGATCGTCTTCTACCTGGTGGGGGAGAGCAACGACCAGGCGGAACTGACGTGGGCGGCGCTGATCTCGTTGGGCGCCGTGTCACCCTTCCTCGACGATTGGCGTGACGCGGGACTGCTCGTGGTGCTCGGCGGAACTGTGTTCTTCGTCGGCAACACGGTGCGTCAGCGCAGGCTCGCCGAAGAAGCCCGCGTGGCACAGCAGGAACGCCGGCTCGCCGAAGAGACCCGGGCAGCGCTTCTGGAGGAACGAGCGGGTATCGCACGGGAACTCCACGACGTCGTCGCGCACCACATGTCCGTCCTCGCGTTGCGGGCGGATTCGGCGCGTTTCCGGTTCCCCGGCCCGGCCGGGCCCGACCGTGATGCCGAGATCTGGCGGGAGTTCGCCGATCTCGCCGGAACCGCTCGTGAAGGCCTGACCGAACTGCGCAGGCTGCTCGGTGTCCTTCGGTCCGATGACAGCGCTCCCTTGGTCGCCCCGCAGCCCGGGCTGGGCAAGGTGGTCGAGCTCGTGGAAGGGGTCAAGGCCGCGGGCACCTCCTGCGACCTCAAGCTGCGCGGTGACCTCGACGCTGTCCCGGTCGGGGTCGCGTTGTCGGTGTTCCGGATCGTGCAGGAAGCACTCAGCAACGCCATCCAGCATGCTCCCGGCGCGTCGATCTCCGTCGAACTGGCGACCGGGGCGAGTTCCGTTCGGCTGCTCATCGAGAACGGGCCTGGTGCCGGGCCGACGCGGACAGCGCAGGCGGGCAGCGGGCACGGCCTGGTGGGAATGCGGGAGCGGGCCGCTATGCTCGCGGCGGATCTCGAGGTGAGGGAGAAGCCGGACGGTGGTTTCCTGGTCGCCTTGACCGTTCCGCTCGATCGGGAGGGGCAGCCGCAACCGTGATCTCGGTGGTCATCGCCGACGACCAGACCATGGTCAGGCAGAGTTTCCGTGCGGTGCTCGACGCGCAGGCCGACATGCGAGTGGTCGGAGAGGCCGCTGACGGGGCCACCGCGGTCGCCCTCTGCGCCGAACTCGAGCCGGACGTCGTCCTGATGGACGTGCGCATGCCCGAACTGGATGGTCTCGAGGCGACCCGGCGGATCGTGGCAGGGCGGCACGAAGTCCGCGTCCTGATCCTCACCACCTTCGACATCGACGAATACGTGTTCGGCGGGCTACGGGCAGGCGCCAGCGGTTTCCTGCTGAAAGACTCCCCGCTGGACGATCTGGTCACCGCGGTCAGGGTGGTCTCCGCGGGCAACGCGCTCTTCGCCCCGACGATCACCAGGCGCCTGATCGGTGAGTTCACCCGCACCCACGCGTCGGCGCACGCATCGCATGCGCTCGTGGCGGAATTGACCGCCCGTGAGACGGACGTGCTCCGGCTGATCGCGCGCGGACTCTCCAACACGGAGATCGCCGAAGCGTTGGTGATCGCGGATCAGACGGCGAAATCCCACGTCAGCAGGGTTTTCGCCAAACTGGGTGTCCGGGATCGGGCGCAAGCGGTGATGGTCGCGTACGAGGCGGGCCTCGTCGTGCCGGGCGGCATGCCCTGATGGAGTGACCGAGTCCTCTTCGCGTGTCCGTGAAGGCCTCCTTGCCTACTCTCAGAGTCAGGGGCCCAGCAAAGTCGAGGTAAGGCGGGCCTGATTCTGGACGCCGATGTGGCTTCAGTGTCCACATGGGACGATTGGACGTCCGGTTGGTGCTTTTATGTCCGGATCTGCGTGGGGTCGTGAGTGTTAATGAGGGTTATTGAGAGGTAACCCAAGCGTGGCGTGCCTCGGCGTGGGTCCGGACCGGCTGACGGGAGCGGGGACGGCGCCTGGTCTGTCCACAAAGGACCCTATTTGCACGGGTAAGTGTCCAACTTGGGTGGTATGCGTGGTTTCGCGAGCGGGTCGTGAGTGCGAAGTAGGGTTCTAACCCTAATTAACACTCACGACCCCCTTCAAAACCGTAAATATAGGCATCAATCGGACATGAAGTCGTCCAATGGTGTCCCCTGTGGACAGTCAAGGAGGCCCCACTGTCTCAGTGGGGCGTCCTTGATTGCGACCAGTCCGCGAAGGCCTCCTTCGCTACCTTCAGGGTAGGGAAGGGGACCTTCACATCAGCGAGGCGATCACGCCATGTTTGCCTTACCCCTCAAATAGAACGACCCACATCACTCACGACCCCCTCGTGAAACCGTGCAAGATCCCCAAATCGGGCACTCTTGTCTCGAAAAGTGTCCCTTATGGACAGTCAAGAGCTGGGCTGAGCCTCTCGTGCGAGCCCGCTCGCGCCGGCTGCGCCACGACCGGACTTTCCGGAATCGAAGTCCCCCAGGTCCAGGCGGCACGCCTGATACCGGGGTAGGGGTGCGGGCGAAGTCGGCTACCGGGGTAGCGGTGCCAAGACGGTTCCCCCGGGCGATGCCCACCTGGCGAATTCCGGAGATCGTTTCCCCATGCATCGCTCGAGAAGGCCACGCGTCACGACGACGCTGATCATCGTCGCCGTCGTGACGACCGTGCTCGCCGCGGTCGCGTTCATCTGGTGGATCTCGGGGTGGCCACTCGGCGTCGATTCGGCGGTCTACCGAGCCGGCGGGTTCGCCGTTGTCCACGGGGAGAGCCTCTATTCACCGTTGCGCAGTCTTCCGGACTGGGCACCGGAACTGCCGTTCACCTATCCACCGTTCGCCGCGCTGCTCTTCACTACGCTGACCGTGCTACCGCCCCAGTTGTGCTGGGGCCTGCTCGCGCTCGCCGCCGCACCTTCCCTCTATTACGCGCTGCGGCCGTTCGCGGACCGGGCACACCTTCCGGTGCTGCTGCTCGGCGCGTTCGCGGTTCAGCCGGTATGGCAGACCATCGGCCTCGGCCAGGTCAATCTCGTTCTGCTGGCCGTCGTGGTGACCGACATGCTTCCCCTGCGCGAGTCGCGCTATCGCGGAATCGCGATCGGGATCGTCGCGGCCGTCAAACTGATCCCGCTGATCTTCATCGTCCATCTCCTGGTGGTCAGGCGTACCGGTGACGCGGTACGCGCGTTCGCGGCGTTCCTGGGTGCGACTGCGTTCGCTGTGGTCGTCCTGCCGGGGGATTCCGTGCGTTACTGGACCTCCGCGATCTTCAACGACCATTTCGCCGAGATGAAGGGCTGGGTGGGGAACCAGTCGTGGCAGGGGTTTGTCGCGCGGACGTTGCCGGAAGGGCGGGTGGTCACGGTGGCGATCGTGACGTTCGGGGTGGTTTGCGCGGCGCTGGCGATGTGGCTCGTCCGTCGCCTCCATCACGCGGGCGACGATCGCGCCGCACTACTGGTCACGGCCGGATGCGCTTTGCTGCTCAGCCCGATTTCCTGGACACACCACTGGGTGTGGGTGGTACCCGCGCTCGGCTATCTCGCCGCCCGGGGACACCGCGGGGTGGCGCTGGTGGTCGCCGTCCTGTTCGCCGGATGGACGATCGCGGTCGTGCCGGGCGGGGGTGGGGCCGAACGCGACTGGAATTTCGCGGAGGCGATCGTCGGCAACGCGTATCTGATCGTTCTGCTCGTCGCGGCGCTCATAGTGGCTGGTCGGTCCTCCCGGCGTATAACGCCATACACGCCGGGAGAAAGTGCATTATTCGTCGGCATTCGGCGCGTGATCACGTCCTTCCCGCGTGTAAAACAAAAGGAACGCCAGGATGCCCGCGATTCCCGCGACAACGCAGATGTTGTCGGCGACGTCGGTGCCGAACGCCGTCACGATCGGCCCGGAGCCGATGACGATGCCAAGCGTCTGGCCCACCACGACAGCGAAGCCGCCGAGAAGGAACAGGAACAGGCAGACGCGGGTCGCGGCCAGCAATATGCGGTACATGGGGATCACGCTCCAGGCAGCCACAGCACGCCGACGGCCATGAGCACGCCGAACAGCAGGGTGGGCAACAAGTAGTAGAGAACGACAGGGACGAAGATCCGCACCGGATTGATCTCGGCGATGCCCGCCGCGACGTAGAGCGGTGCCGCGCCGGGTGGGGAGCATCCCTCCGACGACGCCCACACGAGGATGGCGGCGAAGGCGACGTGCGGAGGGATGCCCGAGGCGGTGAGCGCGGCGAACGCCACCGGGCCGACGGCGGCGACCGTCGACGTCGTGTTGAGTGGTCCCGCGACCAGGACGATGACGACGCCGACCACGATGGCCGCCACCAGCGGGGAGACTCCGGTGAGTCCTTCCAGATAGGGCTTGAGCTGGTCGTCGAGGCCGAGTGCCTTCAGCACGTTCGACGCGGCGAAGGCGGAGATCATCGTGACCCCGACCAGCCCGAGCTTGGGGCCGACCGCGCCGAACAGGTCCCACCACTGTGCCCGGCCCTTCGGCAGCGCCTTCCGTTCGACGAGCAAGCCGACCAGCAGCATGACGATCGGCAGCCAGATGAGCAGCGGGATCGCGTCGGAGGCGTCGGTGCCGATCCGGGCCGAGACGAGATCGTCGGTCGGCGGGGCGGTGAGCAGGATCGGGACCGCGATCGAGCCGAGGACGACCAGCGACGGCCAGCCGACCTTGAACGACGCGCGCAGCGGATGGATGTCCTGCGGCTCCATCGCTTGTACGCCACGGCGTTTCACGATGACGTAGGCCATGATCAGCCGCATGCCCACCATCCACGCGCCGGTGACGAAGATCGTCGCGACGATGTCGCCCGCGCTGAGCACCGGCACTACGGTCGGCGCCGCCAGGAGGATGAAGAACGCTCCGCTGAAGGGAAAAGTGGCGCCGACACCGGCGTTCCCGGACAGCACGAGCGCCGCGGTCTCACCGCTGGCCTTCGACCGTTTCATCCAGGGGATGGTGATCGATCCGACGGTGGCCACGATCGCGGCGCCGTTGTGGGCGACCGCGCCGAACAGTCCCGAAGCGACGGTCGCGGCGTAGGCGGAGCCACCTCGGCGGCGGCCGAGGAACGAACTGAGGATGTCGACCATCCGCTGTACCAGTCCGGTCCTGCTGAGCAGCTCGCTGACGAAGACGAACGCCAGCGCGGCGAAGGTGATTTCGGATTTCAGCCCGTCGACCAGGCTATCCCAGACGATGGTGAAGAAGTCGGTGCCCGCGAACGCGGCGGTGACGAGAAAGCCGACCACCATCGCTTCGCCGATGTTGCGTTTGAAGACCGCGTTCCACACGACGATGGCGGCGATGAACGCGACCAGCGCCAGGATGGCGTTCATCCGCGATCCTGGGGTGAGCAGTCGGTGACGAGGCCCGCGTCGCGGTAGGCGGCCTTCGCTTCCGGGCTGGAAAGGAAGCGCAGGAGGTCCGCGGCTTCGGGCGGCGCCGAGCAGCCGATTGCGGCGGAGAGCTCGCTGTAATGCTGGGCTCCGTCGGGCAGCGGGCCGATGATCCGGGCCTGCGGGACGAACTTCAGTTCGCTGATCTGCTGGACGGCGAGGTCGGCGCGGCCATCGGTGACGGCCAGCGCGGTGAAGCCCTTGTCCACGACGGTGGCCCGTGCGTTGACCTCGTCGGCGATGCCCAGTTCCTCGATCAGCCGGGCGAAGTGGATACCGCTCGCGCCGCTGCGCGAATACGCGACGGATCGCGCCGAGACCAGTGCCGTGCGAAGGGCGTCCACCGTGCTGATGTCGGGGCTGTCGAGTTCCGGTGCGGTGGCGAGGCCGATGCCGCTTTTCGCCAGGACGACACGGGAATCGGGGGTGACCGCGCCGGCGGCCGCCAGTTCGGTGAAGGCGCCGGACACCGCGATCACGACGTCGGGCTTGGCGCCCTCGCCGATCCTCTCGACCAGGATGGTGGTGGGGTCGAACGTGACCTCGACGTCGACCGCGTGCTTCTTCGAGAACGCGTGCAGCAGCACGTCGTCGAGTGCCTTCTTGACGGAGAGGGCACTGAAGAGGGTGATCATGAGAAGTCCCTTCAAGCGGGTGGGGAGTGGAGGGCGGCGCGCTGACGATCGGTCAGCGGACGGGTGGAATGACCCCGCAGGAGCAGAAAGATCTCCGCGGTGTGCTCGAGTTCTTCGAGGGTGTCCAGTGCGGCGTCGAGGTTCGTCCCGGCGACCACCGGGCCGTGGTTGGCGAGCAGCAGCGCCGGATGGTCGACGGCCGCGCGAGCGATCGGCTCGGCAACCGCGGGGTCTCCCGGCGGGTGGTAGGGGAGCAGGGGAAGCCGGCCGACCCGCATTGCGAAGTACGCGGTCAGCGGCGGGATCGCGTCGCCGGGGTCGAGGCCGTCCAGGCACGAGACGGCGGCGGAATGCGTCGAGTGGGTGTGCACGACCGCGTTCGCGGCCGGCCGCTGTCGCAGCATGGTCGCGTGGAAGAAGGCTTCCTTCGACGGCGGTGGTCCGGCGAGGTGGTTTCCGTCGGCGTCGACGACCGACAGATCACCAGGCCGCACGGTGCCCAGGCAGGCGCCGGTCGGTGTGACGAGGAGCTGCTCCCCGTAGCGCACGGAAATGTTGCCCGTGCGGCCGTGGGTGAGCCCGCGGTCGTAGAGGGACCGTGCCGCGGCGATGACACGTTCGCGGTGGAGCCGGTCGGTACTCATGAGCCGGACGCCGTCGCGAGCAGGTCCGGGTCGCCGAAGTTGCCGGATTTGAGCAACAGGGCGGGCTGCCGCTCGTCCACGGGATGGATCCACGGCACTCCGGCCGCGGCTTCCACCCCGATGACGCCTCCGCGGACGCCGAGTGCGGTGACGATCGCGCCGGAGGTCTCACCGCCCGCGGCGACGAGCCGGCGGACACCACGTTCGGCGAGGCCGACGGCGACGAGCCCGGTCGTCTTCTCGAGTATCTCGGCCGACCGGGCGACACCCAGTTCTTGTTGGGTGCGTTTGAGCTCCGCCGGACTCGACGACGAGTGGATCAACGGTCCGACGGTGTCGGCCAGGGAGTCGTACCAGGCCAGCGCATCCGCCGCGAGAGCGGCGGGATCCGGTGTCCCCACCGGGTCGAGCCGATGGACAGGACGGCCCAGCCGTTTCATGACGGCGACCTGTTCCAGTGTCCGCGCCGAGCAGCTGCCGGAGAGCACCACGGCCGGGCCGGTCGGCGCCTTCGTGTCGTTCGGCGGGGGATCGGTGGACGCTCGCGCGGCGGCGAGCCCGGCCGCGAGACCCGCCGCGCCCGCGACGAGAGGTGAGTCCGCCGCGACCCGTCCCAGCAGGCGTAAGTCGTCTTCGGTGAGGGCGTCGACGAGGACGTAGCCGCTCTTCTTGTCGGCGATCGCCTCGCGCACGACGGTTTCGCCGCGCCGGATGACGTCGTGGGTGACGAGAGCGACCGGCGTGGAGGTTTGCGCCCGCAGCAACCGAGGCAGGTTCGAGTCCGTCATCGGCGTGGCGGGATGGTCACGCATGGGTGATTCCGCCAGCAGGGTGTCGCCGACGAACAGGTGACCCTGGTACTGCGTGCGTCCGTGTTCCGGGGAACTCGGCGTCGTCACGACGACGCTGGGCGGCAAGGCCTGCGAGAGTGCGTCGAGAACCGGGCCGATGTTGCCGCGCGGTGTCGAGTCGAACGTGGAGCAGTACTTGA
This sequence comes from Amycolatopsis sp. NPDC039088, assembly GCF_055598845.1. Classification (NCBI taxonomy): domain Bacteria; kingdom Bacillati; phylum Actinomycetota; class Actinomycetes; order Pseudonocardiales; family Pseudonocardiaceae; genus Amycolatopsis; species Amycolatopsis sp. NPDC039088. The sequence goes on from NZ_JBVKAE010000012.1 coordinate 78,167, forward strand.
AGTAGAGCTGATCCGCTTCCCGGTTTCGCAGCCATCGCAAGGCTTCCACGGACGACGAGACCGCTTCCGCGGCCGGGATCGCGCGGCTCTTGAGTGCGATCACGATGGCGTCGTGTGGTGGCAGTGCTTCGGCTTCGGGTGGGACGCCAAAGAACAACAGGGTGCGCAGGCCGCCGCGGCGGAAGGCGACGGCGACGTCGGTCGCGCCGGTGAAGTCGTCGGCGATCGCGCCGAGCACGCCGGTCATCTTCCGATCACCGCCTTCAACCTCGCCGCTGCGCTGCGAGGTCCGGATACAACCGGGACGCCGAGAGCCGCCGACAGTTCTTCCGCGACCGGGGCGAGGGAGTATTGGGCGAGCAGAACGAGATCCCAAGATCCGGCTCGCGCCTGGCAGGTTTCGACGACCTTGCCGGGGGCGAGCACGCCGTCGACCTCGACGGCGATCCCCTTCTCGCGTGCCGCTTGCTCGAAACGCGCCGTCGAGTCGCTCAGCGCTGAGGCGAGCGAGGCGACCAGGAGGATTTTGCCGTGGCCGCTGGAAAGCGCGTCGTCGAACGCGGCCTCGTCCGGCGCCAGGGTCGGGACAGGCGCGTCGACCTGCTTCGTGACCTCGCCGTACAGCGAGCACGTGAGCAGTACGCCGTCGGCGCCGCCGCTGACCGCGTAGTCGATGAGGCGACGCATCCGGTCGTCCAAGGCGGGGGTGCGGCCGTCGTCGCCGACGTCGGCCAGCAGGCGGTCGTCGAGGATGTTCCATGGCGTGGCCTGCGGGAACCCGGTCGCCAGCGCGTCGACGGCGGGTGGGATCGCGGCCGGTGTCGCACTGATCAACGCGATACGACGGTTCATCGGGCCTGCTCCTTGATCCAGTCCAGACCCGCTTCGGTGGTGGTGGCGGGCCGGTATTCGCACCCGATCCAGCCGTCGTAGCCCTCGGCGGTGAGGGTGTCGAAGACGCCGATCCAGGGGATGTCGCCGGTACCGGGTTCGGCCCGGCCGGGTGAGTCGGCGAGCTGTATGTGGGCGGTCCGGGGCAGGTGGTCCCGCAGTGCCGTGACGACGTCCTGCTCGTCGATGGAGGCGTGGTAGACGTCGAAGAGCAGGCTCACGTGGTCCTCGCCGATCGCGTCGGCCACCATCGCCGCGTGTGCCTGGTCGTCCAGGACGAAGCCCGGCGCGTCCTGTTTGTTCTGCGCCTCCAGCAGGAGCCTCACGCCGCTTCCGCGTGCCCGCTCCGCCGCCCACGCGATGTTCGCGACGTACTGCGCGAACGCGCGGTCGCGGGAGACGTCCGCGGGCCGGATCCCGGCGGGTAGATGCAGGAAGGTGCTGCCCAGTGCGACGGCGTACTCCAGGCCGAGTTCCACGCCCGCGCGGAACTCGGCCGCCCTGCCGGGCAGACACGCGTAGCCGAGCCGTTCGGGGGAGCCGGGCTCGCCGGTGGGGGAGTTGATGAGGATCTGGGTCAGCCCCGCGTCGGCGAGGCGCCGGACGAGCGTGGCGGCGGGATAGGGGTACGGCGAGGCGTACTCGACGGCGGTGAAGCCGGCCGCCGCTGCCGCGTCGAAGCGCTGTTCGAAGGGCAGTTCCGTGAACAGCCACTTGAGGTTGGCGTCCAGGCGGAGTCCATTGTGGAGAATCATCGGCGGTTTCCTGGGGTTCCTGGGTTGACGAGGTTGGCCGGGGTGCGTCCGTGCAGGGCGTCGATCACCTGCTGGGCGGCCATCAGGCTGGAGCGGGATCGCGCTTGTTCCGTCGCGGCCCCGATATGCGCGGTGACCACGACGTTGTCGAGCCGCCGCAGCCTGCTGTCGAGTGGCAAGGGCTCCTCCGCGAGTACGTCCAGGGCAGCGCCTGCCAGCGCGCCGTTCTCCAGCGCGTCGGCGAGGGCCTCCTCGTCGACCACCTCTCCGCGAGCGGTGTTGATCAGGAAAGCCCCCGGCTTGAGCTTCCGCAGCGCGGACGCGTCGATCAGGTGACGGGTGGAGTCGTCGAGGAAGATGTGCAGGCTGAGGAAATCGGCCTCCGCCAGTACCTCGTCGAAAGTGCGGGACTCGACGCCGGTCTCCGCCAAGAAGTCGTGGTCCGGGTACGGATCGTGCGCGACGACCCGCATGCCGAGGGCCAGCGCGAGCCGCGCGACGGTCTTGCCGATGGAGCCCAGCCCGATCAGACCGAGTACCGCGCCGTCGAGTTCCCGTCCGCTGCGCTGCTCCCAGCGGCCCGCTTGGACGCTCGCGATGTTCTGGGGGATCAGGCGGGCGCAGTTGAGCATGAGCGCCAGGACGTGCTCGGCGACCGACCGGCGGTTGGCCCCAGGGGTGTAGGTGACGGCGACGCCGCACCGGGTCGCGGCGTCGAGATCGATGTTGTCGTAGCCGACACCGCAGCGGCCGAACACCTTGAGCCTGGACGCGGTCTCGATGACGTCGGCGGTGAAGGCGTCGGTGCCCGCGACGATCCCGTCGGCGTCACGAACGAGGTCGGCCAGGGAAGTGCCGGTGGCCTCGCGCTGCGCGGGGGTGGTGAAGACGGTGTCGAAACCCGCGTCCGAGAGCAGCCTGTCGACTTCACCGCCTGGCTTCAGATACGAGGTCGTCACGAGTACGCGCATGGTCATCCGGTTCGTTTCTCCTGTTCGAAGCAGCCTGATGCAAATACTATAGGATTCATGTCAATAGTATAGCGAGCCAAGATCAAGGCTCCCTGGCACGCGGGATATCGTGAGGCGACTAAGGAGGGACACATGGCTTCCCCGCGGAGGTCGGGACGGCAGCCGCTCGCCGACCGGATGTACGAGGTGTTGCTCGGCCAGTTCACCGACGGCCGGTGGTCGGCGGGCGAGCCCGTCAACATCGGTGCGCTCTCACGGGAACTCGACGTCAGCCAGACCCCGCTCCGGGAGGCGCTCGCACGGCTGGAGCACACCGGGCTCGTTCGCCGGGAGGCGCTCAAGGGCTACCGGGTCGCCCCGCTGCTCACCGAGTTCGAGCTGATCAAGCTGATGGACGCCCGCCTCGTTCTCGAACCCGCACTCGCCTACGAAGCCGCGCGCCGGACGACGCCCGAGTTCCTCGAAGAGGTCTTGGAGAGCGTCGACGACCTCGCGCGCGCGGCCACCTCACCGGACACGAAGGTCTTCAGCGCGTACTGGACGATCGACGAACGGTTCCACCTGCTCATCGCCGCCCGGGCGGACAACCCGTTCCTGGAGAAGGCGTACCGGTCACTCGGCGGCCAGGTGCAGAGGTTCCGGTTCTTCGCGAAGCTCGGCTCGGCCAGGGGAGCGCCCGGGCTGGCTGCGGAGGAGCACCGCGCCGTCTATGAAGCCTTGGCAGCAGGGGAGGCGGACGAAGCGGCGGCTCGTATGCGCAGGCACATCGAGAACGCGAAGCAGCGCGTCCTGGAGGACCGGAAGTCAGTCGAGGCGGCCGAACTCCCGGCCGCTCGCTGACCTTGTTAAGCGTATAACGACCTATACCCCAGGACTGGCTGCAAGATTTGCTAAGTCTCGTAGGAAAAATCAGCTCAGAGATGCCCGCGGGGTCCGGGTGTGCCGGATTCAGGGCCATGCCCCTGAACCTCTGTTGATCAAGCTTCGCAACCGGGTACGACCCCGCGTCTATGAAGGAATTGGGACACTCAACGTCCCAATTCCTTCATAGACGTCGGCCTGCGCCATGACCAAGAGGCCTCCGACCTGCACGATCCCGACTTTGCCGGGCCCCTGACCTTGAAGGTAGGGAAGGAGGCCTTCACGGACCGGCAAGAGCATCACCGCTACTTGAGGAGGGCGAGAAAGAACTCCCGGATGTCCTCGGCAAGCAGGTCCGGCACCTCCATCGCTGCGAAGTGGCCACCGCGCTCGAACTCCGACCAGTGCCGGATGTCGTACAGCCGCTCCGCCAGCGGCCGCACCGACTGCGTGATGTCATGCGGGAACACCGCCACGCCGAGTGGTACCGGGCATGGTGCGGTTCCCCTCGGGGCGTCGTGGTGCAGTCGTGCCGACGAAGCCGCGGTGGCGGTCAGCCAGTACAGCGAGATGTCGGTGAGCATCCGGTCGTCGCTGATCGGTGAACGAGGGTCCGTCCACTGTGCGAAGCGTTCGGCGATCCAGGCCAGCTGGCCGACCGGCGAGTCGGTCAGCGCGTAGCCGATGGTCTGCGGGGTGGCAGCCTGTAAAGCCTGGTACGGCGGGCGGTTCGCCATCAGTCGCCGGACCTTGTCCAATCTGGCCTCGTCCTCTTCGGACAGTTCGACGTCGGGATCCGGCCGGGTAGGCAGGTAGTTGACGTGCACCCCGATGACCCGTTCGGGTTCCATCGCGCCGAGTGCCGTCGAGATGCCCGAGCCGAAGTCGCCGCCTTGTGCGCCGTAGCGGTCGTACCCGAGTCTGCGCATCAGTTCGGCCCAGGCCCGTGCGATCCGGACGATGTGCCAGCCGCGTTCGTGGGTCGGTCCGGAGAAGCCGTAGCCGGGAATGGACGGGATTACGAGATGGAAGTCTCGCGACAGTGGCCCGATGACGTCGAGGAACTCCAGGAACGACCCCGGCCAGCCGTGCGTGAGGATCAGCGCGAGCGCGTCCGGGTTCGCCGACCGGACGTGGATGAAGTGGATGTTCTGGCCTTCGATCTCGGTCGTGAAGTGTGGAAGGTCGTTGAGTGCGGCTTCATGGGCGCGCCAGTCGTAGTCGGTGTGCCAGTACTCGGCCAGTTCCTTGAGACGTGCCAGTGGGAAGCCGTAGTCCCAGCCGGCGTCGGCGACCTCGTTGGGCCAGCGGGTGCGGGAGAGCCTGTCGTGGAGATCGTCGAGGTCGGCTTGGGGGATGGCGACGCGGAAGGGCTTGATCATGGTCTCGGCTCCGGAGGGTTTCATTCGGCGCTCGAATGTTCAGGCGCCTAACGTTTGGTGACCCAACGATACTCCGATCGTTCGGTCACCCAACGATTCGTTAGACTCGTCACATGGAGCACCCTTCGGAAGAGACGCACGCCAAGTGGCAGAGGCTGCCCAGCTGGCTGCTCACGCAGACCGCGAACCACGCGCATCGCCTGGTGACCGAGGGGTTCTCCGCCGTCCACGCGCGGGGCTATCACTACCGCGTGCTGGCGACGTTGGAGGAGTTCGGTCCGGCCAGCCAGGCCACACTGGGCCGCCGTAGCGGTATCCACGTCAGTGAGATGGTCGCGACGATCAACGAGCTCGCCGAACACGAACTGGTCGAGCGCGCCCCGGACCCCGACGATCGGCGGCGCAACGTCGTCTCGCTGACCACGGCGGGCAAGCGGCAGCTGCGGCGGCTGGAGAAGCAGCTCGCCGAACGTCAGGAGGAACTGCTGGCTCCGCTGTCAGTCGAGGAACGAGAGCGGTTCACCGAGCTGCTGTCGAAGCTGCTGGACCACCACGACCGGCAGTCTTCTTACCCCTAGAAGCCTTGAACGGCCGCGAGAAAGGCTTGACGGGCGTCGGAAGTGCTGTACTGGGGCCACAGGGCTTGAAGGGGTACGTGCACCGGCGGCTGTAGCTCCTTGACCTGGACCGCCCCGCCCGCGGCCGGACCGGGGGAGGCGGTCACGAAGGCGACGCCATCGGTGTCGAGCACGGCGGTGACCGGGGGCGTGCCTTGGATGGGGTTGCGGTGGACGCGAGGTTCGAATCCCGCGTTACGGCAGAGGTTGACGAGCAGGTCGGTGTATCCGGAGCGGCCGGGCCGTCCCCAGACGGTGATCTCCTCGCCGTCGAGGTCGCTCAGCCGGACTTCGTCGCGTTCGGCGAGCCGATGTCGGGAGGCGACGGCGATGTTGAGCCGTTGCCGGATCAGGGTGGTGCCGACGAGGCCATGCGCCGGGGTGAGTGCCCGGCCGAGGCCGAGGTCGAGTTGTCCGTCGAGCAGTTGTGCGGTGAGTTCGTCGGGGTAGCGCTGGTGGACGTCGATGACGAGGTCGGGGTCGGGTTGGTGGTTGCGCAGCAGGGCGGTGAGCTCGTCGCCGGTGACGGCGGGGGTGTGGCCGACGCGGAGTCGTTCGGCTTCGCCGCGGCCGATGCGGCGGGCGCGTTGGACGGCGGTGTCGGCGATGCCGTGCAGGAGGCGGGCGTCGGCGATGAGTGCCTGTCCGGCGGGGAGGACGGTGACCCCGGTGGCGCCGCGCTCGAGCAGGGGTACGCCGACTTCCCGCTCGAGCGTGCGCACCGAGGTCGACAGCGCCTGCTGGCTCAGGTGCAGTCTGGTCGCCGCGCGGGTGAAGCTGCCTTCTTCGGCGACGGCGATGAGGTGGTTCAGCTTGTACAGGTCCAGGCCCACCTCGGGGTTCCCCTTCGTGTCCGGTTCGTGGCGTCATGACCAGCGTATGGGCGGGCGCGTGGTCAGCGCGTGGTGTAGCCGCCGTTCGGGAACATCGTCTGGCCGGTGAACCAGGAGCCTTCGGTAACGAGGAACCGGATGATCGGCACGATGTCCTCGATGTGGGTGAGCCGTCCGCCCATGGCCTGTGACTTGTGGAATTCGACCCGTTCGGGAGTTTCCTGGGGGTAGAAGAACGGGGTGTCCATCGGGCCGGGTGCGACGACGTTGACGGAGATGCCGCGGTCGGCGAACTCCTTGGCGGCGGCCCTGGTGAAGTGCTCCAGTGGTGCCTTGCCGCCGGCGTAGGTGGAGTAGCCGTCGGTGAAGGCGGCGAGCAGGGAGGTGCCGAGGCTGATGATCTTGCCGTTGTCGGACAGGCGTCGTCCGGCTTCCTGGATGAAGAAGTAGGCCGCTTTCGCGTTGATCGCGAACATGCGGTCGTAGTCCTCTTCGGTGGTTTCGAGGATGGGCTTGCGCAGGACCATGCCGGTGGTGTTGACGGCGATGTCGGCGCGGCCGAAGGTGTCGACGGCGGTGTCGAAGAGGCGGTGGACGTCGGCGATCCGGGTGAGGTCGCCCTGGACGGCGATGGCTGCGGAGCCGGTGCCGCGGACGGCCTCGACGGTCTTTTCGGCGTCGGCCGCGGAGGGGTCTCCGTGGTAGTGGACGACGATCTTGGCGCCGGCTTCGCCGAGGGTGGTGGACAGGAGTCCGCCGAGGTTCTTGGCGCCGCCGGCGATGATCGCGACTGTTCCGTTCAGGTTCTGTTCGGTCATGGTTCCGACCGTAGGAGCGGGGAGCGGGTGCTGGGAAACACAAGATCCGGGTGGGGTCACAAGCCCGGGTTGTGGCCTTTCCCACCTGTTTCGGCGGACGAATATCCAAGATCGAACGGCGGAATCACACCGAATTGTGGACACTCGTTGCCGTGCTCCGAGAAGTCGATGATCTTGATCAGCTCGCCGATGCCCCTGTGGTGCCCGCGTCCGGGCGTCCGGCGCGTGTGGTCGAGAGAGTGCTCGATCGGCTGGCGTGGTCGCCGTATCCGAGGGCGATCGTGCTGTATCTCGTCATCCGTACGGCCAGTGTCCAGTTGCTCGACCTGTTGGCGGCTCGGCGGGGGATGACGCTGTCGGATCGGCTGACGGCGTGGGACGGGCAGTGGTATCTGCGGCTGGCGGTGCACGGGTACGCCGATCTGCCGGGGACGTTGGACGCGGCGCGGCAGCCGTATTCGGACGCGCCGATGGCGTTCTTCCCGCTGTATCCGAAGTTCGTCGAGGCGGTGATGTGGCTCGGCGTGGACGTCGTCACCGCGGCGCTGACGGTGTCGGTGCTGGCGGGGCTGGTGCTGGCGTGCGGGTTGATCCGGATCGGGCGGGCGGTGTCGGCGGATCGGGGTGACCGGACGGGGCTGCTGTTGGTGGCGTTGTGGGCCGGGGCGCCGATGGCGATCGTGTTCTCGATGGCTTACACGGAGGCGGTGTTCTGCGCGTTCGCGGTGTGGGCGCTGGTGGGGGTGCTGGAACGGCGCTGGGTGCTGGCCGGGTTGTGCGCGTTCGGGGCCGGGTTGTCGAGGTCGACGGCGGTGGTGCTGGTCGCGGTGGTGGTCGTCGCGGCGTTGGTCGCGGCGTTCCGGCGGTCCGAGGAGCGGTTGCCCGCGCTGCTGGGTGCGGTGGTCGCGCCGTTGGGGGTGGCGGGGTACCTGGGGTTCGTCGCGTACCGGACAGGGAGCTGGACGGGCTGGCAGGACATCGAGTTGCGGGGCTGGAACACGGAGTTCGATTTCGGGGTGGAGACCTGGGAGTCGGCGCTGGCGCGGTTGACCGCGGACGAGTCGGTGTTCAGCACGCTGACGGTGTTGTTCCTGCTGGGCGCGCTGGCGCTGGTGGTGGTGGCGGTGTGCACGCGGGTGCCGTGGCCGTTGACGCTCTATGGTCTCGGTGTGCTGTTGCTGGCGATCGGTACGCGGGGGCTGCCGGACGCGAAGATCCGGTTCATCCTGCCGGCGTTCCCGGTGCTGGTCCCGATCGCGGTGGGGTTGTCGAAGCGGCGGACGGGGACGGCGGTGGCGGCCGCGGTCGCGTGGGTGGTGCTGGGGGCGTGGTTCTCGGCGCATGCGCTGACGGCGTGGCGGTACGCGATCTAGGGCGATCTAGCTCGCCTGGCGGGTCCGGTGGTCGGCGACGTGGACCCTGGTGGCGCAGCGGGTGGAGCAGAACCGGCGGCGTCCGTTGCGGGAGATGTCGACGTAGACGGTGTCGCAGTCTTCGCGGGAGCAGACGCCGAAGCGGTCCGGGGCGTCGCAGACGAGGTGGGCGAGTCCGCCCGCGGTGTAGGCGCGGACCCGGGAGACAGTGCCGGCGTGCGCGTCGACGTAGTGCAGGTGGGGTGCCTTGCCGTCGTGGGTGGAGATGTAGGGCTTGGACGCGGAGTCGCGGAGCAGTGCGTTGACCAGGTCGACGCGTGCCGTCGGGTCCGCTTCGAAGACCTGTCGGAGTCGTGTGGTCCAGGAGACGATCTCGTTCGCTTCGTGTTCGAGGACGGCGGCGACGGTCATGCGGTCCTTGAAGATCGCGGTCAGTTCGGCCGGGCCGGCGGCGTCGCCGAGGTTGACCAGCTCGGCGGCGATCTGAGCCGCCGCCCCGCCGTAAGGGTTGAAGTGCATTAACTCATTACAGCACGATCGGGGTATGGAATCGAACAAGTGCCCGCGGTGTGGGTGGCCGCTGGCCGAACTGCCCGGAAGTACGGCCCATTCCCAGCGGGTCTCCCAGGGAACGCTCGAGTACGTGCGGTGCCTGTGCGGGAGCTGGCTCGCGCGGGTCGACGGCGTCGTGATCGGGGCGACGAAATCCCAGCTGGGGCAGGCTCAGTTCTGACGGTGGCGTGCGTCGGCGAGCAGTTGCGCGAGCGCGTGCACGGGAGAGGTTTCCAGCTTGTGCCGGTGCGCGTCGTAGCGGTCGCGGGTGGTGCGGATGTCGGCGTGGCCCAGCAGGTCCTGGACTTTCTGGACCGGGACGTCGTTGGCCAGCAGCAGGGTTCCGGTGGTCCGCCGGGCGGTGTGCGGGGAGATGGTGTTCGCGGCGTCGAGTCCGGCGGCACGGGCCTGTGTCCGCAGGAGGAACCAGACGTCGCGTTGTGCCAGCGGCTTTCCGCCGGGTTTGGTGCTGTCGTAGCGGTGGGGCATGGTGGCGAGCAGCGGACCGGTCAGCTCGTCGGGCCGGACGCCGGCGCGGGCGGCGCGCAGTTCGAGGTAGCGGCGCAGCGGGTGCTGGGCGGCGGGGACGAGCGGGACGAAGTCGCGGTGGCCGCCTTTGGCGGTGTAGCGCAGGATCGTGTGTCCGGCGTCGGTGTCGAGGTCGCGCACGGTGGCGGTGGTCAGGCCGGAGACGCGCAGGCCGGTGTAGAACAGGATCGCGACGACGGCGGCGTCGCGCCAGGACGGTTCGGTGTCGTTGGCACGGGCCCGGTTCTCCATGTGGTTCAGCAGTTTCGCCGTCGATTCCCCGTCGAGCGCGGGCAGCGGCGGGGTTTTGCCGGTCTTGGGCCGGTTGACCGCGGAGACCGGGTTGCGGTCGGCGACGTCGTTGGACTGCAGGTACCGGTACCAGCTGGAGATGCCGGCGAGGGTGCGCGCGACGGTGGAGTCGGCCGCGGGCCTTGGCAGGCCGTCCCTGCCGGTGACGGTGAGGGTGTTCTTCCAGGCGTCGACGTCGGCACGGCGGGCCTGGAGCGGGTCGAGTCCGGTGCGGGCGCACCAGCCGAGCCAGGCGGCGAGGTCGGCGTAGTAGGCGCGGCGGGTGTGGTCGGTCTTGTCGGTCTCGAGCCAGAGCGCGGTGATGTGCCGGATCGCGTACCGGTCCAGTGGATCGGCCGGGGGGAGTGCGGGCAGCAGCGCGACGGCTTCGGCGAGGACCTGTCGCCGGTTCTCGGCCCTGGTTTCCGGTAGCCGGGGCTCCGGCGGGTGCGGAGTGGCGGGCACGAGTTCGGCGGACATCGTGATCATCCTATACGCACCGCGGTCTCCCGCGATGGAGAAGCCGGTCGTCCGGAACCGGTTTGTTTCCGCTATTCACAAGATCGTAATCGGCCCCATATTTTTCTGCTCGTCACGTTGATGACTACTGGGGATTGAGGGAAGCTCAATGAAGGCCGTTCGTTTCTTCCCTATGGTTTCGGGGCGGCCGCGTGTGTCGGTTCACGTTTCGTGAACCAGGCAACAGCGCGGGTACTGGAATGCTGGAGTGAATTACCGCCCGCGAAAATCGAGTTACGGAAAGAGAATCCGGTGATGGGGCCGATTCTGGCCCCACTGGAACTCCGATTCGCCGGGACTCAGGTGTAGTAACCCGCCACCGGGACACGGGCCTCGTCGTACAACGCCGGCCCCTCCAGGCGCACGGCCGGTGCGGTGGACGGTGGTTTGAGGGCGTTCACCTGCTCCCCGGACAGGGCGAACACGACCCGTCCCAGTCCGGAGCGTTCGATGGCGCCCTGGCACATCCCGCAGGGCTGGCAGCTGGTGTACATCGTCGTCGCGGCCGCGACGGCGGGGTCGAGTTCGCGTGCGGCCCAGACGGCGAGTTTCAGTTCCGGGTGCAGGCTGATGTCCGATTGGGACACCGTGGTGTTGTGGTCCTCGGCCAGCACCGTGCCGTCGGCGCCGACGAGCAGTGAGCCGAAAGGCGGGTCGCCGTCGGCGCGGGACTTCGCGGCCAGCTCGATGGCACGGCGGAGGAACTTCTCGTCTTCTTCGGTCATGATCGCTCCTGTTCTGGCCGGTACCGGCCCAGTTCCCAATGTGCGGCGACGGTCGCCAGTGCCTGCCAGGCGGCTTCCGGGCGGAGAGTTTCTTCGGGGTTGCCGGAGAACGGATCGAGGACGACCGTCTCGGCACCGAGGTGACGAAGGCGGTCGAGGTCGTCGACGATCTGCTCGATCGTGCCTTCCCCGGCGAGGCGGTCGGGTCCGGTGACCGGCCGGTCGGTGATGTTCAGCAGGATCCGCGGGGTGAACGCGGGGACGGGCCGGTCTTGGGCGTCGGCGATGGTCTTGACCCTGGTGAGCGCTTCGGTGAGCCAGGGGAGGCTGGTCCGTAGCGGATGCCAGGCGTCGCCGACGCGGACGGCGCGGCGGATCCCGGCGTCGCTGTTGCCGCCGACCCAGACCGGGATGTCACCGGCGCGGTAGTCGGAGTCGTTCGCCCAGGCGGCGCGGACGGCGTCGAGGTGGTCGTCGGTCAGCCGTCCTCGCTTCTCGAACGGGACGTCGAGGGCTTCGAACTCCTGGCGTGCCCATCCGGAAGCGACTCCGAGCACGAGCCGTCCGCCGCTGAGCTGGTTGAGGTTCGCGGCCATCCGCGCGATCAGCAGGGGATGCCGGTACGGGACGATGAGCACGGTGGTGCCCAGCCGGATCCGGTCCGTCACCCCGGCGAGCCACGACAGTGTCGTGAACGGCTCGTAGAACGGCGCCGGATACTGCTCGGCGACGTCGGGGGTGATCGCGACGTGGTCGGACACCATGAGCAGGTCGTAGCCGAGGCCTTCGACGGTGGTGGCCCAGCCGCGGAGGATTCCGGGATCGGTCCCCGGGCCGAAATTCGGGACGTTGACACCTATTCGCACCGGCCAAGGCTATCGGCGCCGGACAGAAACCGGGAAGAGATCATTCCCGGTGTAACGGCGGTTCCGCCGTGGATCTGCCGGTAATCTGGCCCGATGACCGAGACTCTCGACGCGACGGACTGGGCGATCCTGGTCGAGCTGCAGAAGGACGGCCGCCTGCCCCTCACGGAGCTGGGGAAGCGGGTCAGCCTGAGCGCGTCGGCCACGACCGAACGGGTCAAGCGGCTGGAGTCGGCCGGGGTGATCACCGGCTACCGCGCCGACGTCGACCTCGAGAAGGCCGGGTACGTGGTGCTCGCGGTGGTGCGGCTGAAGTATCCGGGCAGCAAGCACGCGCCGCTGCACAAGCTGCTGGCCGAGCGGACCGAGATCCTCGAATGCCTCCGTACGACCGGTGACGACTGCTACGCGCTGAAGATCGCGGCGCCGTCGATGGGGCGGCTGGAGGAGATCGTCAACGAATTGGCGCTGTTCGGCAGCACCAACACCAACATCGTCTACAACCAGACGCTGCCCTATCGGGGGCCGCAGGGTCCGTGACGGTGCCCTCCGGCCCCCGGATAGCAGCCTCTTCCGAGCTAGAGCACGTCGTCCGCTCCGAACCATCGGCGCAGCGCGCCGCGCAGCCCTTCCTGATCCTCACCGACCCACGCCACATGGCCGTCCGGCCGCAGCAGCATCGCGGGCGCCTCCAGTTCCTCGCTGACGTCGACGACGTGATCGACCCGGTCTCCCCAGTTCTCCACCGAAAGCCGCCCGGTCTGGTCGAGCAGCAGTCCGCGGCCGTCGTGCATGAGCCCGTAGAGATGCCCCTGCTTCAGTTCGACGTCCCGCATCCGGCGGCCCAGCAGTGCGTGTCCGTCGCCGAAGTCGTAGCGGATCGCGGTCGCGGTGATCTTCTCGGTCAGGAACAGGCTCACGTCCTCGAATTCCATGAGTTCCGTCAGCAGCCGCCGGACGGCCTGTGACCCCGGATCGAGCGACATCAGCTGCATCTGCGCGCGGGTGTTGTCCAGTACGGCGGCGGCCACCGGGTGCCGTTCGGTGTGATAGGTGTCCAGCAGGTCTTCCGGTGCCCAGCCGTTGACCGCGGCGGCCAGTTTCCAGCCGAGGTTGAAGGCGTCCTGGACGCCGAGGTTGAGCCCCTGCCCACCGACCGGCGGGTGGATGTGCGCCGCGTCGCCCGCGAGGAACACGCGCCCTGCCCGGTAGCGCTCGGCCAGCCGCGTGGCGTCGCCGAAGCGGGAGAGCCATCGCGGCGAGTGCACGCCGAAGTCGCTGCCCGCGACGGCCTTGAGCTGTCGTTTGACCTCGTCGAAGGTCGGCGGGATCCGGGGATCCTCGGCCAGTCCTTCGGCGGGCACGCCCACCCGGTACACCCCGTCGCCGAGCGGGGAGAGACCGAACCGCAACTGGGTCTTGCGGACCTCGGTCATCACGGCGAGCACCGTGTCCCAGTCCTCGGTCAGTTCCATCTCGCCCAGCAGCGTCTCGGCGGTGGCGGGCTCGCCGGGGAAGTCGATCCCGAGGAGCTTGCGCACCGTGCTGCGGCCGCCGTCGCAGCCGACGAGGTAACGCGAGCGCAGTGTCGTCCCGTCGGAGAGTTCGACGTCGACGCCGTCCTCGTCCTGCCTCAGGCCGACCAGTTCCCGGCCGCTACGGATGTCGACGCCTGCCTCGGCGGCGTGTTCGATCAGCAGGCGGTCGGTGACGGTCTGCGGAATGGCGAGGATGTAGGCGTGGGCGCTGTCCAGCGGCGGCGCCGATTTCGGAATGCCCGCGAACGAGCCGCCGACCGGGTGCTTCGTGCCGTGTTCGAGGAAGCGCTCGAGCAGGCCTCGCTGGTCCATCACCTCGATGCTGCGTGCGTGCAGGCCCATGGAGCGGACGACCTTGGTCTGTTCCGCGTCCTTCTCCACGACGACCACCTGGACGCCGTGCAGTCGCAGTTCGGCGCCCAGCATCATGCCGGTCGGTCCGCCGCCGGCGATGATCACGTCGATCAAGATTCCCCCGATTGTCGAGCTTGTGTTGTCCGGCGGGAGATTCTGCGGCACGACAGGGGTCTTGCCGCAAGCCCCCCGGTGCGCTATACGTTAGAAGTGGCAGGGAGTGTCGATCTCTCTGCCATCGTCATTTCAGTCCGCAGTGGACGGACAAACCCCCGTTGGAAGTAGTGCGGTCCACTGTGACCTGTGTCGAACATGTTCGGCACGAACTTGTTCGCAACGAACATGTTCGTTAAAGTGATGGCATGGCACCTGAGAAGAGCCGTCGGGAACGACCGGCCAAACCCGCGCTGACCCGTGACGGCATCGTGGCCACGGCGGTCGGGATCCTGCGCGAAGAAGGCCTGCGGAAGGTCACGATGCGCCGCCTGGCGCAGGAACTCGACACCGGCGCGGCCTCGCTCTACGTCTACGTCCGCAACACCGCCGAGCTGCACGCGGCGATCCTGGACGAACTGCTGGGCACGATCGCCCAGCCGGCGCCCGGTGATGGCTGGCGTGACCGGCTCGAACAGCTGCTGAGCGCCTACACGGCGACGCTTCTCGAATACCCCGGTCTCGCGCTGTCCGCGCTGGTGGCCCGCCCGAGCGGGGGGAACTACCTCCGCCTGGTCGAGACGATGCTCGCCCTGCTCGCCGAGGGTGACGTGCCACCCGAGCGGCGCGCCTGGGGTATCGACGTCCTCCTGCAGTACGCGACGGCGACCGCGGCCGAGCACGCCGACGAGGAGCCACCGGAGGACTGGGACGCACTGGCCCGCGCCGTGCACGACGCCGACGAGACGACCTACCCGCAGATCGCCGCACACGCGGCCGACCTGCTCAGCGGACAGCCCGCACAGCGGATGTCGTGGGGCATCCGGGTGCTGATCACCGGAATCACCGGCACCGCCGTGCCCACCGAGAGGAACCCGACATGACCACACACCACCCCATCGCGATCATCGGCGCCGGCCTCGGCGGCCTCACCCTGGCCCGCGTCCTGCACGTCAACGGCATCGAGGCGGCGATCTTCGACCTCGACGCGTCGCCGTCCGCCCGGACGCAGGGCGGCATGCTCGACATCCACGAGGAATCCGGCCAGGAAGCACTCCGGGCCGCCGGTCTCCACGAGGAGTTCCGCGCGCTCGTCCACCCCGGCGGCGAAGCCGTGCGCATCCTCGATCAGCACGCGGTCGTGCACCGCGAGGAGACCGACGACGGCGACGGCGGCCGTCCCGAAACGGCCCGCGGGGACCTGCGCGACCTTCTGCTCGGCTCTCTGCCCGAGGACACCGTGCGCTGGGGCGCCAAGGTCACCGGCGCACGTCCGCTCGGCGGCGGCGCCCACGAGGTCACCCTGGCCGACGGCACCGTGTTCACCACCGATCTGCTGATCGGCGCCGACGGCGCGTGGTCCAAAGTCCGGTCCCTGGTCTCCGGCGCCACGCCGTCCTACGAAGGAGTGTCCTTTGTGGAAGTCCACCTCCACGACGCCGACACCCGCCATCCCGCGAGTTCCGCGCTCGTCGGCGACGGCATGTTGTTCGCGCTGCGGGCGGGCAAAGGCTTCCTGGGGCACAAGGACTCCACCGGCAGCCTCCACGTTTACGTCGCGCTCAAAACCGCCGAAGACTGGATCTCCACGATCGACTTCGGTGACGCTTCCGCCGCGAAGGCCGCGGTGCTGAAGCACTTCGACGACTGGGACGCGGGCCTGCGAGCACTGATCACCGACGCGGACGGCTACCTGACGCCGCGGCCGATCCACGCACTACCGACCGGGCACCGCTGGGATCGGGTTCCCGGTGTCACCCTGCTCGGTGACGCCGCCCATCTGATGTCGCCGTTCGCCGGTGAGGGCGCCAACCTCGCGATGCAGGACGGAGCCGAACTCGGCCTTGCCCTCGCCGCTCATCCCGGTGACACCGAAGCCGCTCTCCACGTATACGAGAAAGCGTTGTTCCCGCGCAGTGAAGCCTCGGCCGTCGAGTCCGCCCGAAGCCTCGACCTCTGCTTCGCCGACGACGCTCCGAAGCCTTTGCTGGATTTGTTCGCGTCCTACCGCTAGGCAACCGTCATCCCGTCTCGCGCGTACCTCCGGTAGACGATCGAGGGGGTGCGGTGGCGGACACGAATACGGGCTGGGCCGGGGAACTCAGGCCCGAAGAGATCGCGGCGACCAGAACATGGCTGGCCAAGCGCGGTATCGAGGTGGGAGAGCCGTCACGGCTGCTGTCCATCCGGATCGGCCCGCGGTTGAGCAGAACGGTGCGGGGCGGGTTCTGGTGGACGCTGGGGGCGTCGGTACTGAGCGCCACCGCCTACGTCCTGTTCGAGAACCTGCTGGGCATCCGCGGCAGCGAGCTCCCGGACAGCTTCTACCCCTACCTGTTCTGTGCCTCCATTCAGGTCGCGCTCTGGGTGTCCTGCCTGCATCGTGAGCGTGCGCTGGGTCCGCTGCCGGTCATGGACCGCCGTTCCGGACGTCCGGCGTCGCTGAAGGTCCTCGGCGGCTGGTACCTCGCCTCGTTCGCGATCACCTTCGGCGGTGGGGCCGCGCTCGTGGTGGCCCTGTACCTCACCACGTCGGCGAAGACCTACGCGTGGAGCTGGCTCGCAGCGCTCGGCTGGTCCGCCCTGTGCTGCGCGGTGATCCTCATCGGCACACTGCGGCGGCCCGTCCACGCCGAGGACACGGCTTCGGCGGCCGTCGACACCGAACTGCGTGTCTTGGACGGCCAGACCACGATGCCCGGTTTGTACGCGGTGCTCGTCCTGCTCGACGTCTTCTTCAGCGACCTCGTACCCACCGAGTTCACCCCCTGGCTGATCGCCTACGCCGTGCTCGCGCTCGGCACGATGATCGCCGGTCTCCTGCTGCGGAATCGCCGTCCCGACCTGCCGCCCGGCGACTACGGAACCCCGGTACGGCCACCACTCGACGCGACGCGATAAGGCAGGTTCAGACCGGTTCGTGCTGGGTGCGCCTGGCGTAGGCCCGGGCGGCGCGCGCCCGGTCACCGCAGCGGACCGAGCACCACTGACGACGGCCGTTGCGCAGGAAGAACCGAGTGCACGGCGCGGATCCGCAGGCGGCGAGCCGTTCGGCGTCCGGCCCGGTCACCAGGTCGGCGGCGTTCGCCGCGAGCGCGGCCAACGCGTGTTCGACGATCTGGGTGACCGGATGCGGCGCGGTGCGGCACAGCCCCTCGACCGGATCCCAGCGCAGCAGCGCGGCGGTGGGCGCTTTGCTCAGCGCGTCGTTGACGGCGTTGAGAGCACTCTGCGGGGCTGGCTCCGCACAGGACATCGAGGCGAACACCATCCGCACCTGTTCGCGCAGCGACCGGATCTGCGCCGCGCACAGCTCCCGCAAACCGGTGCCGGGCGGGGCGAATCCCTGCTCGACGAGCCAGCGCGTTGCGGCGTCCGGGGTGCCGATCAGATCGACGAACTGCCCGCCGGGCAGCGCGATCGCGGTGTTGGCGAACGCGAGCGCGAGGTACTGCTCCGCCCCCGGCGCGGGTGGCAGGACAGCGGTGTCGAGATCGGTCCCGGCGTAATCGTCCACGTCCTCATGGTAGGCGGCTGGATCAACCATGAGAAAGCCTCACGGAACACCTTGCGCTAATCCGTGAGGATCCCTAAGGTTGCTCACGGAAAGAACAAGAGCTATCCGTGAGGTGGAAGATGGCAGTAGGCGTGAACACGATCAGCGACCGGCTTTCGGTCCAGGTCGTCGGCGGACCGACGGCACTGATCGAGTACGGCGGCCTGCGGTTCCTGACCGACCCGACCTTCGACGAGCCCGGCGACTACCCGCGACCCGGTGGCAGGCCCGGCCTGCGCAAGACGGCGCCGCCCTCGGTCAAGGCCGCCGACCTCGGCCCCGTCGACGCGGTCCTGCTGTCCCACGACGAGCACCCCGACAACCTCGACAACTCCGGCCGGGCACTGCTGGCCGACGTGCCGCTGACGCTCACCACACCCAGCGGCGCCGTCCGGCTGGGCGGCACGGCGAAGGGGCTCGCGCCGTGGGAGTCGGTCGAACTTTCCCGCCCGGACGGGGAAGTCGTGACCGTGACCGGCGCGCCCGCGGTCCACGGACCCGAAGGCGCGGACAAGGTCACCGGAGAGGTCGTCGGTTTCGTGCTGACCGCCCCAGACCTGCCGACGGTCTACGTCAGCGGCGACAACGCCTCCCTCGACGTGGTCCGGGAGGTCGCCGAACGGTTCGGCCCGGTCGACACCACCGTCCTGTTCGCCGGTGCCCCACGACTGAAGGATGTCTTCGACGGCTCCCCGCTCGTCCTCGACAGCGCCATGGCCGCGGAAGCGGCGAAGATCCTCGCCGCCCGCACGGTGGTCCCCGTCCACGTCGACAGCTGGGACCACTTCACCGAGAGCCGCGACGACGTCGTGGCCGCGTTCACCGCCGCCGGCCTGGCCGACCGCCTGCGTCTCGGCTGATGCCCCGGCACCTGACCGAGCCGGTCATCGAGGCCTCGCTGTCGCGGACACAGAAACGCACCCTGGCCGTCTTGACCGTCTCGCAGGTGCTCAGCGGCCTCGGGCTCTCGGCGGGAGTCACCGTCGGCGCCCTGCTGTTCCAGGACATGCTGGGCTCCACGGCGCTGGCCGGCCTGCCCAGCGGTCTGCTCACCGCCGGGACCGCGATCGCCGCCGTCGGCGTCGGCCGCCTCTCGCAGGCACGGGGCCGCCGCCCCGGGCTCGCGGGCGGCTACGTCGCCGGGGCGGCGGGCAGCGCGGGGATCATCACCGGCGCGGTCATGGAGAACACGGTCCTCATGGTCGTCGCGCTCTTCCTCTACGGCGCGGGGGCGGCGGCCAACCTCCAGGCCCGCTACGCCGGAGCGGACCTCGCGACCCCGGCCCGCCGGGCGCGCGCGGTGTCCACCGTCCTGGTCGCCACCACACTGGGCGGGGTGGCGGGAGCGACCCTCGCCGCCCCGGCCGGAGTCCTCGCGTCCGCGCTGGGCCTCCCGCCGCTCACGGGCCTCTTCCTTCTCTCCGGAGCGGCGTACGCACTGGCCGCCGTGGTCCTCCTCGGCTGGCTGCGCCCCGACCCGTTCCTGCTCGCCCGCACCCTCCCACCCGATGAGCGAGCAGGTCACACCATCGCGGCCGTCGGCCATGGACCCGGTGTGCCGCAAGGCGTTCTGGTCATGGTCCTGGCCCAGGTCGTGATGATCACGATCATGACCATGACCCCGATCCACCTGCTCGGGCACGGACACGGCACCGGCGCCTCCGGGCTGGTGATCGCACTCCACGTCGGCGCGATGTTCCTGCCCTCACCACTGTCGGGAGTACTCGTCGACCGCCACGGCCGTCGAGCGATCGCCGTCGCGGCCGCGGTCACCTTGCTTGTCGCCGCCGTCCTCGCCGCGGCCGCACCGGGCGATTCCGTGGTGCTCCTGGCCCTCGCGCTCATCCTGCTCGGATCGGGCTGGAACCTCGGCATGGTCAGCGGCACCTCGATCATCACCGACGCCGCACCGCTGGCCACCCGCGCGAAGACACAGGGGATGGCGGACGTCGCCGTCGCGATCGGTGGCGCGGCGGGCGGGATGTCGTCCGGGTTCGTCGTGGCCGGCATCGGCTACCCCGCGCTCGCCCTCCTCGGCGCGGTCATCTCGCTGGCCATCGTTCCCGTGGCTTTGCGCCGTCCGGCCAAGCCGTAACATTCCGGCTGTGCCAGAACGTGAAGGAAGGTCCACCATTTCCACCACCACAGCACAGATCCCCACACCGGACGGCCAGGCCGACGCCTTCGCCGCCTTCCCCGACGAAGGCGGACCGCATCCGGGTGTCCTCTTCTATCCCGACGCCTTCGGGCCACGACCCGTCCTCCGCGAGATGGCCGTCGAACTGGCCGGGCACGGGTACTACGTCCTCGTCCCCAACGTCCTTTACCGGCACGGCCTCGCACCGGTGATCGAGCTGCCCGAGCACATCACCGCCGAGAACCGGCCCGACGTCTTCGCCGCCCTGATGCCGTTACTCAAGGCCCACACCACCGAACAAGCCCTGCGCGACGCCGACGCCTACCTCGGCTTCCTCACCAGCCGTCCGGAGGTGAGCGCCGGACCGGTCGCCACGATCGGCTACTGCATGGGCGCCGTCCTCGCGATGCGCACCGCGACCGCCCACCCCGGCCAGGTGGCCGCCGTCGCCGGCTTCCATCCCGGCGCCCTGGTCACCGACGCGCCCGACAGCCCGCACCGCCAGGTCCCCGACCTCACCGCCGAAGTCCACCTCGGCCTCGCCGAGAACGACATGACACCCGAGGCCATCACCGAACTCAGCCAGGCCTTCGACACCGCGGGCGTCGGCTACAGCTGCGAGATCTACCCCGGCACGGTCCACGGCTTCACCATGGCCGACACCGACGCCTTCGACGCCGCCGGATCGCGGCGCCACTGGGATCGGCTGCTCGCCCTCCTCGATCGAACCCTGGGCTAGGGCCTGCGCGCGACAGCGGCGACGACGGCGACGACCGCGGTCAGCACGCCGAAGATCGTGGTCAGCCCGACGGCGATACCGGTCGCCTTGTGGAACCCGAACACGAAGTCGAGCTGGGACCTGAAGCTCACGCCGTTCGCCAGCGGGGAAAAAGCCAGGTTCATGATCACGAAGAACACGTTGATGGCGCCCAGCGTCCACGCGCCCGCGACCGTGCGCGCGAAGGTGAACACGGCGAGGATGACCAGCAAGCCCGCCGAACAGAACCCGCCGATCACGTTGATCCACACCGCCCTGGGCCAAGGCTCCGGGGTGTTGTTCACCTGGATGTTGGCGACGGCGAACCAGACGAGCAGGCCGGCGGTGAGCAGAGCGAGCAGACCCGCGAGCACCGACGCGACGGCGTTGGCGCGCAACCGTACGGGTGCGCCGAACTGCTGGGGATAACCCGGCGGCGGGTAGCCCTGCTGCGGATGGCCGTATGGCGGAATCGCCTGGTGTGGCTGCATTCGCAGCAGGTTACTGGGGTGTCTGTGCGGAGCCGACGGGGGACAGCCCGGCTGTGCCATATTGGGCCATATGCCTACCGTTCCCGTGGAAAACGACTACGACACGTTCGCCGAAGCGTATGCGACCGAGAACGAGACCAGTCTCAACAACGCCTACTACACGCGGCCCGCGATCCTGGACCTGGCGGGCGACGTGGCAGGACGGCGAATCCTCGACGCCGGGTGCGGGTCAGGTCCGATTTTCGCGGACCTGCTGGAGCGGGGCGCCCTCATGACCGGGTTCGACTCCAGTGCCAAAATGGTGGAGCTGGCCCGGAAGCGGCTGGGCCCCGACGCCGCCCTGCGAGTCGCCGACATGAGCGAACCGTTGCCGTATCCCGACGAAGCGTTCGACGACGTCATCTCCGCCCTGGTGCTGCACTACCTGGAGGACTGGACGGCGCCGCTGGCCGAAATCCGGCGCGTGCTGAGGCCAGGTGGCCGGCTGATCCTGGCCGTCAACCACCCCTTCATCTTCAAACTGCTGTACCCGGAAGCCGACTATTTCGCGACCGTCAAGTGGTCCGACGAGTACACCTTCAACGGCGAGAAGGCGGTGCTCACCTTCTGGCACCGGCCCCTGCACGCGATGAGCGACGCCTTCACCGCGGCCGGTTTCCGAACAGCCGTCATCAGTGAGCCCTACCCGGCACCGGGTGCCAGGGAGCGGTTCCCCGACGAACTCGCGGGGAAGACCGCCTTCCTGAGTTTCCTGTTCTTCGTGCTCGAAGCCGCCTGAACGGATCTCGTCACGGCTGAGGTTCGGGTTCAGGCCGTCTCGAGCAGCAGCCCGACGAGCTCGGCGGGCATGGTGATCATGCAGTCGTGGCCGGTCGGCAGTTCCCGCACCCGCTCGCCCGCCGGGACGGGACGCCGGGTGATGCCCGCCGGCTGACCCTCGACGCAGTGGATGTGCGTACGCGGGATCGTGCGCGCGGCCGGGTTGTCCAGCCGGACCGGTTCCTGAAGGCAGCGCACCGGGTGGTCCGACAGCATCGAGCGCAACCGGGCGACGTCCTCGGGATCGGTGACCCCGAACAAACCGAACGGCGGCGGCTGCTCCGGCATCGGCGGAACCCGCCAGCCGTCCACGGCGAGGTCGATGAGCCGCTTGGTGACCGGAAGGACATCGACCGCGGCTTCGCCGTCGTCGGGAACCATCGCGTCGAGGAACACCAGATGCGCGATCCGTTCCGGGACCCGGTGGGCCACCCCCGAAACGACCATCCCGGCGTAGCTGTGCCCGACGAGCACGACGTCGTCGAGACGACCGCCTTCGATCAGGCCGGTGACATCGTCGACATGGGTGGCCAGCCCCACCTCGGGGTTCAGCAAGTGTGCCTTGTCGCCGTAACCGGTCAGCGACGGCGCGAGCACCTGGTGCCCGGCCGACTCCAGCAGCGGAACCACCCGGTCCCAGCTCCGCCCGCTGTGCCAGGCGCCGTGTACCAACAGAAAGGTGGCCATAGCAGTCGGTTCCTCCTCGTACCTCGGTACTCTTTGGTAACCGCTACACAGTGATCCACCCGCCCCCAACCTGGCAATACGGCACTTTTCGGTGCCCCGGTTCTCAGGAGGTAACCATGCAGGACCCGTGCCAGGCCCGCGAAGTCCTCGGGATCGTCGGGGACAAATGGGCGCTGCTGATCGTGCGCATGCTCAAGGACGGGCCGCGACGCTTCACCGAACTCAAACGCGCCATCGACGGCATCAGCCAGCGCATGCTCACCGTGACACTGCGCGACCTCGAGCGCGACGGCATCCTGACGCGCACGGTCCGCAACGTCATGCCCCCGCATGTCAGCTACGAGCTGACCACGATGGGGCACACCCTGCGCGAAGCCGCCGCGCCACTGCTCGAGCGGAGCCTCACCCACCTGCCCCACATCCACGACGCCCGCGCGTCGTATGACGACCGCTAGGTCGGTGCGTCTTCGACTGGGTGGCCGCTGACCAGGCAAAACGCTCTCAGATTGCCGCTGAGCGACGAAACCCGCCCACCCGGTGTCATTACCCCGACGAACGCGGGTTCCTTCGAGCGCGTTCGCGATCTTCGGGGTGCCCAGTTTTCGTACCCGTCAGATCGGCTGTCGACAGCCGAGCGAACCATCGGCGATCCATGTCCGGGGATGCTCAGTCATAAGGGGCATTATCACGGTGCATCATCCTGTAGTTAGTTTCGCGTCCAGCTGACGCGTAACTGGTTACACGTACTGCGAGACGCGATACCGAAGACGGAAAAAGGCCGGTTTCACTGCTGAACAGCAGCGAAACCGGCCTGAAGGGCCTGCGGGGGTAGGAGGAACCTCGCTCAGGGGAGGACTGTGCCGAGCTTGTCCACCCCCTCCCTGATCCCGTCCTCGATGCGCCGGTACGCGTCGGCACCGGTGACCAGACTGTCCGCGATGCCCCCGACCGTTTCCGCCCCCGCCCCCAGCCGATCGCCGGCCGCGGTGAGGTGCTTGGTCATCGTGTCGCTGAAGGTGGTGGCGGCGGGGACCTCGCCGAGCAGATGCGCCACCAGTTGCACCCGCGACATCGCACCTGCCGCGCCGCTCAACGTCGACGTCGCCTCGTCCAGGACACCCGCGGCACCGACCAGCGAATCGGGATCCGTTTCGTAGCCGGCGTCGCCGGGGGAGAGCGCACCGTCCGGGTCGAGGCCGAGCTCCGCCAAGGAAATCCTGGTCAGCTCAGGCTCGTCCCACTTCGAACCCGGGTTCTTCTGGTAGCCGTAGGCGCCGGATTCGTGCGCCAGCACGATCTCCCCGTCGATCTCGACGGCTTCCTCGACGCCGTGCGAGTCGTAGCCGTCGTCGTTGCCCGGCTCGCCGCCCCTCAGCTCGATCTCTTCGCGATCGTTGAAGTCGTACCACTCCGGCGTCCGGTCCTGTCGGTAGAACTTGCCGCTGTGCCCGTCGGAGGAGGAAAAGATGAACTCGTCGTCGCGCACCACGACACCCTGGACGTTGTTCGGTGTCTCGATCGGCTCTCCGGCCTTGTCCGGCTCGGGTGAGCCGTTCTCACCGACAGGGACTTCATAGAGCCGGTTGTTGGTGTAGTCGCCCACGAAGAGCTTGCCCTGGGCGTAGGTGACATAGCTGTGGGCGGGCGTCGCGACCACGTCCACGGCCCTGACCGGTCTACCGCCGTCCTGTGCGGCGTCGAGCTCGGCCTTGTCGTACACGTAGACGTACCCGTTGGACGACACCCAGACGTGCTTTCCGTCCGTCGCGACACCACCGGTATGCGTGGGCGCGCCTACCTCGCCGTCACCATCGAGATAGACGTTCCCCGTTTCTGTGCCGGTCTCGTAGTCGACGTAAGTCAGCCGACTCGGCGTCAGCCCTGGCCCGATGGGACTGTCACCCGATCCGTCCCCATCGCCGTCGTGGTACGAGCCGACGAGCAGGTTCTCGCCGTCGTAGGCCAATCCCTGGGACGTCCACGGTTGTCCCGGATCGACGCCGCTGATGTCGGCGTTGCCGTCGCTGTCCCAGCCACCATCGGCGCCGCCGGTCGCGGCTGCCAGCGCGATCAGCCTGCTTTCGTAGGTCCGCTGCGCGGCGGTCAGTGCCCGGATGGTCTGCATCGCGATCTCCGGCGCTTCGAGCAGATCGCTCAGCCCGAGCCTCCGCCACGGCACGATGGCGGCGTCGGCCGACGTCCGCAGTGCGATGTACGCCTTTGCGGCGCCTTTGACGGCCGACTCCGCGATACCGAGCTGGGTGTACACCTCGGCGACCGCTCGTGAGGACTTTTTCGCCTCGCCGACGAACTCCCCGGCCGCCGTACCGCGCCATGAACGCGCCGCCCGCAGAGCGCCGTCGGAGATCCCGTCCGCGACGGTCTGCAACGACTTCTTCGTGTCGGCGATGGTGGCGCCGACCTCGGCGATGCCTGCCGCGTCACCCGAGGTGAGCTTGGCATAGAGCGGTTCGGGATCAAGGAACGGCATCGGCTTCTCCTCGGGCAACCCCTGGTCAGGGTGGGTCGTGCGCGTTCAGACGCCGCCGGGCGGACACCGGTTCCCGCGCATCACCCACCCCGCCACCGTTCAGGACAGCATGCCGCCGTCGACCCGCAGGACGGTGCCGGTCACATAGGAGGCGCGGTCGCTCAGCAGCCATGCTGCGGCCTCGGCGACCTCCTCGGGTTCGGCCACGCGCCCCAACGGGGTGCGCGCGTTGAGCTGGTCGAGGATGCCCGGCGAGCTCTCGACCCACTCGCTGAACATCTCGGTCAGCGTCGTGCCGGGGGCGACGGCGTTGATGCGGATCCCTTCCGGGCCGTAGGTGGTGGCGGCCGAGGCGGTGAGGCTGTTGACGCCGCGTTTCATCGCGCCGTACGCGGGCAGTTCCGGGTTGGCCATCAGGCTGCCGACGCTGGTGTTGTTGACGATGGCCCCGGTCCCCGCCGTGGCCCGGATCGCTTCGATCTCCGCGACCATCGACAGCCACGGGCCTTTGAGGTTCACCGCGTAGATGCGGTCGAAATCGGCTTCGGTCACCTGGTCCATCGGGCCGGGCGGCACGTTCGTCGCGCCGTTGTTGAACGCGACGTCGAGCCTGCCGTGCAACTCCACGGCACGGTCGACGGCCGCACGGATGCTCGTCGCGTTGCCGAGGTCGCACACCACGTGGTCCGCGACGCCGCCTTCCGCTCGGATCTCCTCGGCCACGGCCTTCAGCTGAGACTCGGTGCGGGCGGCGAGCACGACGCGGGCGCCCTCCCTGGCGAACAGCCGCGCGGCGGCGGCGCCGATACCGCGTCCGGCACCGGTGATGAGGGCGACCTTGCCGGTTAGCAGGCCCGAAACAGTCGTTGTGGTGGTCATGGCACCGAGAGTTCACCGGCACCGAAGGCGTATCCAGGCATCGGCGGTACCTGGCTGGCACACGGCGATCGTCCACACTGGAGGAGTGGACAGAGTACAACTGGCGGACTTCCTGCGCAGCAGGCGCGAGCGGATCACCCCGGCCGACGTGGGCCTGCCCGCCGGGCCACGCCGCCGAACGCCGGGACTTCGCCGCGAGGAGGTGGCGCAGCTGGCGTTCATCTCGACCGAGTACTACACGCGGCTGGAGCAGGCGCGCGGCCCCCGGCCCTCCCGTGAGGTCCTGGGCGGGCTGACCAGGGCGCTGCGGCTCTCGGACGTGGAGCGCGACCACCTGCATCACCTCGCCGGTGCGCCGCCGGGACCACCGCCCGGCCCGTCCCGCGAGGTCCGGCCGAGCATCCTCGCGCTGCTGCGACGTCTTCCGCAGGCAGCGGCGATCGTGCTGTCCGCGACCTACGAGGTGCTCGCCTGGAACGACCTCGCCGCCGCCTTGATGGAGGACTTCTCCGCCCTGCCGCGCCGCGACCGCAACCTCGTACGCCGCGCGTTCCTCGGGCCACGGCCGGAGGGAAGGCGGCTGTACGGGGTGTCCGACGCCGACGAGTTCGCCGCGAGCGCGGTCCGGAACCTGCGGGCCACCGCCGGCCGCTACCCCGGCGATCCCGAGGTCACCGGGCTGATCCGCGAACTGCTCGACGGCAGCGAGGACTTCGCCCGGCTGTGGGCGGCGCACGACGTCTGTGCCGCGCCGACGCTGTGCAAGACGTTCCGGCATCCGGTGGTCGGCCCGGTCAACGTCAACTGCGACGTCCTCGACATCAGCGACCGGGATCAGCAGGTCGTGATCTACACCGCCGACCCCGGTACGCCCTCGGAGAACGCGTTGCGGCTGCTATCGGTCGTCGGGACGCAGCGAATGGACGTCCCGCTCTGAGCCTTTTGTAGGTTCCCTCGATACCAGTGGATCGATCCGCAGCGCGATCGCCAGCGCGAAGCGGCCGGCCGGGTCGTCGATCGTGCCGCCGAAGAGCGTCCGCAGTTGCCGGATCCGGTACCGGACGGTCTGGACGTGGACATGCAGTTCGACACCGATCGCCTGTGGCTGGTCGGGCCGCGCGAGCCAGGCCGCGAGGGTCGCGGTCAGCCGTTGCCGCGCTGGTTCGGGCAGACCGGCCAGCGGGGCGAGGACGTCTTTCGCGAACTCGGCGGCGAGTTCCGGATCGGCGGTCAGCAGCAGGTCGATGCGGTGATCGGTGGTGTGGACGAGGGCGCCCTCGCCGAGGGCGCCGGTTCTGGTCAGCCGCCACAACGCGCTCGCCCGGCGGGCGCTGAGCGTGGCCGAGCGAAGCGGCACGACCGGGCCGACCCCGGCCTGGTCGCGGCCGATCAGGTCCCGCAACCGGCCGAGGTACCACTCGAGCCGGTCGGCGGGCATGACCACGGCGGTGAGGTCGTGGTGTCGCCCGATCAGCACCCGGCCCGGCATCCGGTCCAGCAGGCGCGGCGCGACCTCGGCGCTGGTCACGGCGATGACGAGCCGGTCGGGCAGCACCCACGCGGCTTGGCTCGCGGCGTCGTCGAGCACGTCGCGGGCGGTCGCCGGTTCGGCGAGCAGGAGACCGAGGAGCCGGTCCCGTCGCGCTTGCCCGGCCCGCGCCGCCTGTGACCGCGCTTCGGCGTATCCGTCGGCGGCCGCGGCCGAGAGTTCCGCGATGAAGGCGAAAAGCGCTTCACCGAGCTCGACGATCGCCTGGGTCGGCAGGTCCACGGCCGGTGCCGCCGAGGTGAGTTGCCGCCACACCCCGAGCGCGGCCGACTGATAGAAGCCGAGCATCTCCTCCAGGCTGCGGCCGGCGTTGTGCTGGGACCGGCCTTGAGCGCGGTAGACCTCGCGGTCGGTGGTGACGTCGGGATGGCCGATCTCGCTGAAGAAGGCGCCCAGTGCGACGTCGAGGGTGCGTTGGAGATTGGCCGCCGTCCGATGGTCCAGCGGGGTCCGCAGCCCGGCGCGGATCTGGTCCATCGCGGCCGACGCGATCGCGGCGGTGTCCGGCTCCAGCCGGGTGAGCACCGAGGCGTCCAGCCGGCGCCACGGCTGTGCCGACGGCGTAGTCATAGAGACAACCTAGAGGCAACCTACAAAACCCCGATCAAGAACGCGCGCCTCCGTCCTAGTGGTCCACCCGCGTTCCGGCGGACGCTGCTCGCAGCATTCGACGACGCGTGCAGGAGGCGGCAGTGACACGTTCTCGCTGGGGAAGACTCGTTCGTATCGCCGCGGTGGCGGGCACCGCATTGACCCTCGCCGGACTCGCGACACCGGCCGTCGCGGCGGAACGGCAGGTGTACGTCGCGATGGGTGACTCGTTCTCGGCCGGTTCCGTGGTCCTGCCGCAGTCCGATCTGCTCACCTGCGCCCGCTCCGCGATCAACTACGCGGGCTTGCTGGCGAAGGAGATCGAGGTCGACGAACTGCGCGACGTCACCTGCGGCGCCGCGACCACGTCGCATTTCAGCAACCCGCAGAAGGGCATCATCTCCGGCACCAACCCGCCGCAGTACGACGCGCTCTCCGCGGACACGACGCTGGTGACCGTGGGCATCGGCGGCAACGACATCGGACTGGTCGGGCTCGCGACGTCGTGTGTGAACCTGCTCCCGGTCGGCGCCTCGTGCAAGGCGGCCAACACCGCGGGCGGGGTGGACAAATACGCGACCAAGATCGACGCCTTCGCCGCGACCTACGGCACGGTCATCGAGCAGATCCGCCAGCGCGCCCCGCGGGCGAAGATCGTCATGGTCGGCTACCCGACCGGGATCAAGGGCGGCGGCTGCTGGCCGGTGGTCCCGGTGCTGCCGCAGGACGCCGACTACATCCAGGCCAACATCGACCGGCTCAACGCCCGGATGGCGGAGCAGTCCGCGGCGCACGGCGCGAGCTACGTCGACATCCGGACGCCGAGTATCGGTCACGACGCCTGTCAGCCGATCGGCGTCAAATGGATCGAAGGACTCATCCCGTCGGTGGTGAACAACAGCTTCGCGCCCCTGCACCCCAACGCCGCCGGACTCGCCGCCGTGGTGCCGAGCATCCGCAAGGTGCTGTAACCCGCCGCCGACGCCAGGAAAGGACCTTTCCTCGCAAAATCTGCGAGGAAAGGTCCTTTCCTGGCGCGCATGGGGCGTGAGATCAGGCGGTCGGCGCCCAGTACAGAAGCCGGTTCGGCGAACCGGAGCCCGGGTTGGTCACCTTGTTCGGGGTGGCCGCGTTGATCAGGGCGGTGGCCACCTGTGCGGGCGTGGCCGTCTTGTTGTTCTGCAGGTAGCGGGCCGCGACGCCGACGACGTGCGGGGTCGCCATCGAGGTGCCGCTGATGGTGTTGGTGGCGGTGTCACTGGTGTTCCACGACGAGGTGATGTTCGTACCCGGCGCGAAGATGTCCACGACCGAGCCGTAGTTGGAGAAGCTGGAGCGCGCGTCGGTGTTGGTGGTCGAGCCGACGGTGATCGCCTGCGTCACGCGGGCGGGGGAGAAGCCGGAGGCATTCTGGTTGGAATTACCGGCGGCCACGCCGTAGGTGACGCCCGCGGCGATCGACCGGCGGACGGCGTCGTCGAGGGAGGTCGAAGCCCCGCCGCCGAGGCTCATGTTGGCCGCGGCCGGCTTGACGTGGTTCTTGGTGACCCAGTCGATGCCCGCGATGACACCGGCGGTGGTGCCGCTGCCGGAGTTGTTGAGCACGCGGACGCCGTAGACGGTGGCGCCCTTGGCGATGCCGTACTGCGAACCGGCGATGGTGCCCGCGACGTGGGTGCCGTGGCCGTTGCCGTCCTGGGCGACGGCGTCGTTGTCGACGAAGTCGTAGCCGTTGCGGGCGCGGCCGCCGAAGGTGCTGTGGCTGACCCGCAGGCCGGTGTCGATGACGTAGACGTTCACGCCGGCGCCGGTGGAGGTGTAGCTGTAGCGCTGGTCGAGCGGGAGGTTGCGCTGGTCGACGCGGTCGAGACCCCAGGACGGCGGGTTGGTCTGGGTCGCGTCGGCGTGGACGACCTGGTTCTGCTCGACGGTCACGACCGACGGGTCGGCGGCGAGCCGCTTGGCCTGCTTCTCCGACAGTGACGCGGAGAAGCCCTTGAGCGAGCTGCTGTAGACCTGCTCCACCTTCGCGCCGAAACGGTTCGCCAGCGCGCCTACGACGCCGGTGTCCTTCAGCGTGACGATGTAGCTGTTCGGGATCGCTTCAGGGGATCCCGCGGCGAGGATCTGCCCTTCGGCGGCCTGTGCGGGTGCGGCGGTGACGCTGATCGCCACAGCGACCACGCCCGCCATTCCGGCACCGGTCAGCCAACGCGTTTGTCTCGTCTCTCGCATCTGTTCGTCCTGTCGTTTCGCAGGGGACCGGCCGGTCAAGACCACAGCGGCGGAAAAGGCGGTCCAGCTCGACCGCATGGGACGGCACCTGCCGAAGCCCACGAAGATCGAGGTTATTGAGCGCTTGACATGTCCGAATCGACTGAATGGGGCAGCGCCCGACCTTCGTCTGGCGTCCATTAGCGGCGGGGTGCCCTGCACGGAAAGTACGTTCCGGCTCCTCCGTACCCTGTATGGGGAACACCTGACGATCACCTGGAGTCCGAACCACCGTGCCAGCCACATCGAGCCTGCGGGCCGACTGCGAGAACTGCTTCGGTCTGTGCTGCGTCGTCCCGGCCTTCGCGGCGTCGGCCGACTTCGCGATCACCAAACCGGCGGGCCAGGCGTGCCCGAACCTGCTCGCGGACTCCCGGTGCGGCATCCACGACAAGCTCCGCAAAACGGGTTTCACCGGCTGCACGGTCTATGACTGCTTCGGTGCGGGCCAGAAGGTCTCCCAGGTCACCTTCGACGGCGAAGACTGGCGGAAGGCGCCGAAGACGGCGCGGTCGATGTTCGCGGTGTTCCCGGTCATGCGGGATCTGCAGGAACTGCTCTACTACCTCACCGAGGCGGCCGCGCTGCCGACGTCCGCGCCGATCCGCGGCGACCTGGCCGAGATGATCGACCAGACCGAGCGGATGACCCTCGAAAAGCCCGACGTGCTGCGGAAACTGGACGTCCACACGCACCGGGGCGGGGTCAACGGCCTGCTGCTGCGCGCGAGCGAACTCGCCCGCGCGGAGGTGCCGGGCAAGAAGAAAGACCGTCGCGGTGCCGACCTCATCGGCGCGAAGCACAAGGGCGCGAACCTGCGTGGTGCGCTTCTCCGTGGGGCGTACCTGATCGGCGCGGATCTGCGGGACGCCGATCTGCGCCAGGCCGACGTCATCGGGGCCGACCTGCGCGACGCCGACATCCGTGGCGCGGACCTCCGCGGCGCGATCTTCCTCATCCAGTCCCAGCTGGACGCGGCCAAGGGCGACGCGACGACGAAACTCCCGGAAACGCTGTCCCACCCCGCGCACTGGTAGCCGTTTCTATCCTTTGTGGACGATTTCCCGCGCCCAGTCCTCTCGCCGCTGGGTGTGCAGGCGCCAGTAGTGCTCGGCGATGTCGTCGGGGTCGAACGGTGTGCCTTTCGCGACCGGGCCGGCGACGGTCACCGTCGCGACATGCACACCGGACGGCCCGAACTGCTTGTCCAGCAAGGAGACCAGTGCCCGGACGCCTGCCTTGCCGAGCGACAGGCTGGTGTACTCCGGCACGGCGTCCGGCATTCCGCCGGTGACGATGATCGTGCCGGATCCGCGTTCGGCCATTCCGGGCGCGACGTGCGCGGCGGCGGTGATCGCCCCGACGACGTTGACCGACCAGGCCGCGAGGTGCTTTTCGACGGAGAGCTCGCCGGGGGTGTCGGCCTGGATGATCGCGGCGTTGTAGACCACGGCGTCGGGCACACCATGCTCGCGTGCGGCCGCGTCGAGGGCGGTCGTGAGCGACTTCTCGTCGGTGACGTCGGCCGTCAGCGCGAGAGCGGTCCCGATCTCCGCGGCCGCCGGGGCGAGAGTCGCCGCGGTGCGCGCGAGGAGAGTGATCGGTAGCCCTTCGCGGGCGAATCGGAGAGCGACCGAGCGGCCGATGCCCGGTCCCGCGCCGATGACCACTGCGCCTGCCATGTTCGTTGCTCCTTCGGATCGGGTGTGGCGACCGTAGGGCCTGACATCGATGTGAGGGTCAACCCCGCATTGAGAGGACGAAACGCGGGGTGGGGGCGCCTTAAAGTGCGCATCGGGTGAGCGGTTCACCTGCCAGACTGAGGCCCATGCGTGCCGATCGCCTGGTGGCCACTCTCCTGCTGATGCAGGCCCGTGGCCGAGTCACGGCTTCCGAACTGGCCGAAGAACTCGAGATCTCGGTCGCCACGGCCAGGCGTGACCTCGAAGCGCTGTCCGCCGCGGGCGTGCCGGTGTACCCGCAACCGGGCCGGGGCGGGGGATGGTCGTTGATCGGCGGCGCGCGGACCGACCTCAGTGGACTGTCGGCGTCGGAGGCGCAGGCGTTGTTCCTGCTCGCGGGACCGGCGGCGTCGATCTCGCCCGAGGTCAAATCCGCGCTGCGGAAACTGGTCCGCGCCCTGCCCGACACCTTCCGCGCCGACGCACAGGCCGCCGCGGACGCGGTCGTCATCGACCCGTCACGCTGGGGAGAACGGGAGAAGGAACGACCCGAACTGCTTACCGTGCTGCAGGCCGGGATCGTCCGCCGCCGCAAGGTCCGCTTCGGTTACGCCAAGAAGGGGGCCGGTTCGGTCGAGCGGCTGGTGGATCCGTGGGGGCTCGTGGACAAGGACGACGTCTGGTACCTCATCGCGGGCACTGAGAAGGGGCAGCGGACCTTCCGCGTCGACCGGATATCCGATGCCGAGGTGAGCGACCTGCCCGCCGCGCGCCCGGACGACTTCGAGTTGTCGCGGGCGTGGGAGCAGGTGGTCGATCAGGTCGAGCGCCGTCGTTCGGGGCTGGACGCGACCGTGCTCATCGCCGAACGGCATCTCCCGATCCTTCAAGACCATTTCGGACGGCAGTCGGTCGTCGAGGAGAGGCTCGACGACGGGCGTGTGCAGGTGACCGTGTCGGCCCCGGTGGCCTGGATGATCGCGCAGCAGCTCGCGGGCTGGGGCTCGATGATCGAAGTGCTGGGCCCGCCGTCGGTCCAGGAGGAACTCGCGCGGATCGGTGCGGAACTGGTCGAGCGCTACGCGGCGCCGGTGCGGTAACCCTGCGGGCTGACGCCGTGTTCGCGTTTGAACGCGGTGCTGAGCGCGAACGAACTGCCGTAGCCGACCTGACGGGCGACCGCGCCGATCGTGAGGTCGGGATGCTGGCGCAGGAGATCCGCGGCGAGCGCGATCCGCCAGCTCGCGAGGTAGGCCATCGGCGTTTCACCGACCACCGCGGCGAACCGCCGGGCGAACGCGGCCCGCGAAACGCCGGTTTCGGCCGCGAGGCTCGCCACCGTCCACGGCTCGGAAGGCTTGTGCTGCACCAGTTTCAGCGCCCGCCCGACGACGGGGTCGCTCTGCGCGCGATACCAGGCAGGCGCCGAGGTGCCCGGCCGGTCGAACCAGGTCCGCAGCGCGGCGACCAGCAGCAGATCGAGCACCCGATCCAGGACGGCTTCCTGCCCCGGCGAATCCTTGACGATCTCCCCGGCGAGCAGCGGCACGAGCGGGTTCTCCCAGTCCTCGTCCCGCACGACCAGCAGCGGCGGCAGCGCGTTGAGCAGCCGCCTGCTGATCTCGCCTTCGAGCGGATAGGTGCCGGTCAGCAGCACGACGGGGCCGTCCGGGTCGCTGCCCCAGGTCCGGACTCCGAGGTCG
Source organism: Amycolatopsis sp. NPDC039088 (assembly GCF_055598845.1). Lineage (NCBI taxonomy): Bacteria > Bacillati > Actinomycetota > Actinomycetes > Pseudonocardiales > Pseudonocardiaceae > Amycolatopsis > Amycolatopsis sp. NPDC039088. Next base: position 111,810 of record NZ_JBVKAE010000012.1, read on the forward strand.
GACAGCTCGGTGAGGTGCCGTCCGTCCGGGGTCAGGCATTCCTGTCCCGGCAGGATCATCGCCTGCGGCGGGGTGGCCGGGTGGTCCGCGACGAGATACGGGTCGGGGCCGCGGGCGACGGCGATGTCGCCGGTGCCGAGCCGGACGGCGTCCCCGTTGTCGGGCACGACCCAGGACTCGCCGCGCACCTGCGCCATCACCGTCAGCGGCGCCTCGTCCTCGACGCGCAGTGACCATGGCGGGGTCATGACCGACTTCAGCAGGAACGCACCGCGTGCGCGGGGTCCGTCGAGCAGACCGGCGAGGGGATCCATACCCCGAAGTGTAGACGATGAAACATGGAATAGAGCCTTTGAACTATGTCGAGTCTCATTCAGAGCCGCTTGACTAAGTGCATGACAGAGACGAAGAACAACAAGACGGTCCTGGTCCTCGGGGCGACGGGCAAGACCGGACGCCGGGTGGCGCGGCGCCTGACCGACCGGGGAATCCAGGTCCGCGCGGCGTCACGGCCGGGCTTCGACTGGGACGACCGGTCGACCTGGACCGCGGCGGTCACCGGGGTCGACGCGGCCTACGTGACCTACTACCCCGACCTCGCCTTCCCCGGCGCGGCCGAAGCGATCCGCGACTTCTCGAAGCTGGCCGTGGAGCACGGTGTGCGGCGGCTGGTCCTGCTGTCCGGCCGCGGCGAGGAAGAAGCCGTGGTCAGCGAACAGGGCGTGCGGGACTCCGGTGCCGAGTGGACGGTCGTGCGGTCCAGCTGGTTCGCGCAGAACTTCAGCGAGCACTTCCTGCTGGAGCCGGTGCTCGCCGGCGAGATCGTGTTGCCCGCCGGAGAGGTGACCGAGCCGTTCATCGACGTCGAGGACATCGTCGACGTCGTGGTGACGGCGCTGACCGCCGACGGGCACCACGGCCGGGTGTACGAGCTGACCGGACCTCGGTTGCTCAGTTTCACGGACGTGGCGGCGGAAATCGGCGAGGCTGTCGGGCGGGATGTCCGGTACGTTCCGGTCTCCGCGGCCGAGTTCGCGGCGGGCGCGGCCGAGCAGGGCGTGCCGGAGGAGGAGATCGAGGGCCTGACCGACCTGTTCACGCGGATCCTCGACGGCCGGAACGCGTCGCTCACCGGCGACGTCGAGAACGTGTTGGGCAGGCCCGCGAGGGACTTCTCCGAGTACGCCGCGAACGCCGCGGCCACTGGGGTCTGGAATCGATGAAACGAGCGGGAATCGGAAGGGAGGCGACAGGAATGTCGACGCTGAGCGAAATCGTCCTGATCGCGGCCGTCATCGCGGCGGGGTTGATCGCGGGCTTGTTCTACGCCTATACGTGCTCGGTCATGCCGGGGCTGGGGAGGGCCGACGCGCGGACGTATGTGACCGGGATGCGGGAGATCAACATCGCGATCCTCAACGGCTGGTTCGCCTTGAGCTTCGGCGGCGCGCCACTGCTCGCCGCGGTGGCGGCGGCCCTGCACTTCCGGTCCGAGCTGCGGTCCGCGCTGCCGTGGCTCATCGCGGGTTTCGTCCTGCTCCTGGTGATGCTGATCGTGACCATGGCGCTCAACGTGCCGCTGAACAACGCGCTCGAAGCGGGCTTCGACGGCGACAACACCGACTTCGAGGCGTTGCGGGCGAAGTTCGAAGGTGTCTGGGAACGGTGGAACCTGGTCCGGACCCTGGCCGCGATCGGCGGCTTCGGCGCTCTCGTGGGCGGGCTGATCGTGCATGCCCGCGGCTGATCCTTCGCCTGGCTCAAGCGCCGGTCGTCACCGCAGGAGCCCTTCGAGCGCCGGAACGATTTTCTCCGGTGGCGGGTAGGCGGCGAGTTCGTGCCGCAGCCGCCCGGCGGTGTCCCGGTAGGACGGTTCGGTCAGCACCGAGGACACGGCGTCGCGGATGTCCGACGGCGTCAGCTCGATGACGTCGAGCACCACACCGAGGCCGAGTTCGGTGACGCGGTCGCCGTTGTGCGGCTGGTCGGCGCCCATCGGCAGCAGGACCATCGGCAGTCCGGACGCGATCGCGCCGAGCAGGCTGCCCGAGCCTCCGTGAGTGATGGCCGCGTCGCAGTACGGGAGGATCTTGTCCTGCGGCAGGTATTTCGCGAGGTGGATGTGCTCCGGCTGCGGTCCGAACTCGGCGGGGTCGATGAGGTTTCCGACGGTCACCACGCAGGTCGCGTCGACCTCGCGCAGTCCGGCGAGCACCCGGGCGAAGAGGTCACCGGATTCGGTGTTGAAGATCGTGCCGAGGGTGAAGTAGACCGACGGGCGGCCCTCGACGTGCCAGTCCGGCGCCGGGCCGCGATCGGGCACCGGGGTGTGGAAGGACCGGGCGGTCGGCGGCAGCGGGAACCGGGGATCGCGGAAGCTTTCGGGAAACGGGCTGAGCACGAGATGGCGGTGGGCCGACTCCAGATTCCGTTGCGGGGGAAGACCGTAGGCGGCGCGGACCTCGTTGAGCGGCTCGTCGGCCAGATCGGGCCGGATGAGCACACCGGCGGCGATGACCAGGACGGTCGCGTGGGGAAGGCCGAGCTTTTCGGCGGCGATCATCGGACCGTGATCGGCCTCGTCGCACACCAGGAGATCGGGTGCCCAGTCCCGGCACAGTGTCAGGACGTCCTCGGCGCGGCGGGGTGCGGTGCGGCGGATGAAGCCGTCGCGGAGGTCGGCGTCCTCGCGGTCCCTGTCGACGGGGAGCAGCGGGCGGCGTTCGCCCTCGCTGCCGAGGTTCGGGCCCGAGGGGAAGGCGGTGAAACCGGCCGCCTCCACGATCGGGACCATCAGTGGCTCGCCGGTGAAGGCGATCGTGTGGCCCGCGGCGGCGAGCGCGCGGGCGATCGGGACGAGTGGCCGGAAATGGCCGTTGCCGCCGGCGAAGGTGAACAGGACACGCACGCGGTCGACCCTATCGGCGGGACCGACGGTTTTCCCGGCGTTGCCCCGCTTCCGGTGCGGGTGGGCAGCGCTACCCTGCTGCGGTGATCGATACGGACGCCGACGAGGTCCGGCTGTGCGCGCTGGAAGGCTGCGAGAATCCTCTGCCCCCGCCCGCGGTGGACGCCGAGGGGAAACGCAAGGGCGGTCGGCCTTCCGCCTACTGCGGTAAGACGCACGCCGACGCCGCGTCGCGGGCCCGGCGCGCCGCCGCGGTGGCGAGTGTGGCCGATCCACTGCTCGAGGTCCGCCGGATCGCCGACGAGTTCACCCCGGCGGCGGCCTCGCTCGTGGAACTGCTGGACGCGATGCGCGCGCGGTTCGACGACGCCGCCGCGGCGGCACTGGGCCGGGTCACCGAAGCCGAGGCCGAGGCCGCCACGGCGCGGCGCGAGGCCGAGGACGCCCAGCAGGCGGCGGCGAAGGCCGACGCGGCGCGCGCGACAGCGCTGGCGTCCTCCCGCGACGACAAGCTGGCCAAGGCCAAGGCGGAACGTACCGCCGAACAGGCATTGAAAGACGCGGAGGAGACCCGCCAGCGGTCGTGGACCGAGGTCGCGGCGCACGAACGGGCCCGTGGCGCCGCGGAAGCCGCGACCGTCGCCGCGGAACGCGCCCGCGACGCGCTGGTCTCCGATCTCCGGACGCTGCGCGAGGACTTCGCCGCCGTGCGCGCGGACAAGACCCGGCTGACAGCGGAGCTGGGCGAGCGGGACACCGCGTTGGCGCGGGCGGTGGCGGAACTCGAAGCCTTGCTGGACCGGCTCGACGAGGCGAAGGCCAGGGCGACCGTGTCCGAAAAGGACTGTGCCGCGGCTCGGGCGGAATCCGCCGCGCTCCGAGGCGATCTGGACCGCGTCCGCGCCGAGCTCGCGCGAGAGCACACCGCCCGCAGCCTCGCCGAAGCGCGGGCGACGGCGCTGGCCGGAGAACTGGAGCGCGCTCAGGCCCGCGCCGCCGCGGACCAGGCACGCTACGACGACGTCGTGCGGCAGCTGGCCGAACTCGCCCGTCCACCGGTCGTCGAAGTCGAAGAAGCGGCCGTCTCTTCGCCCGAATCGCAGGTGGAGGCTTCCGAGCTCCCGTAGAGTGCCGCTGACCTATCCAGGGTTGGGGGTCAGGGGCTGTGAGCGGGTACGAGGTCGAGATCGGTCAGCTGCGGAACGCGGCCAAGGCGGCGGGATCCGCCGCGGACCAGGCCAGAGCCGTGGAACCGGGCACCGGCCTGGGCGCGATCGCGACGGCGTTGCCGGGTGGCGAGGCCGCGAAGAGCGCGCCCACGCTGGCGTCGACGGTCACTGAGCGCGCGAAGGGGTGGGCCGGCGAGATCGACCGCTGGAGCGAATCGATCACGACGGCCGCGAAGGCCTACTCCGAAAGCGAGAAGTCCGCGGAGGAGGCTTTCGGACGATGACGGTCGGCTACCACGACGTCCGCAAATGGGACGCTGAAGCGCTCGACGCGACGGCCACCGATCTGGGTGGGCGGCGGGACAAACTCCTCGGGCTGCAGGACGAACTCGACGACGCCAGGAAACTGCCCGATTGGCACGGCCCGGCGGGCGAGCGTGCCCGCGATTCGCTGGGCGAGACGCGGAACAACGCCGAGACCCTGATCGCGGAACTCTCCGCTGTGGAGAGCGCCCTGCAGAACGCGTCGGACGACGTGACCGCCCTGAAGACCAGGGTCGCCAACAACGACTCCCTGGCAGGCACCTACCAGTTCCGCATCGCCGCCGACGGCGCGATCGTGGACGACAAGCCCGCCGACCCGCCACCGAAGTCCCGGTTCGAGGCCGAAGAGTACGCAGAGGCCCGGCGGCACCGCGAAACCATCAGGAAGCAGCTGGAACAGGAAACCAAGGCGATCCTCACCACCGCGAACAGCATCGACGCCGCCCTCGCCCGGGTGATGCGGCTCGCGAACGACGGCGAGATCAGCGACCACGGAGCGACCACCCTGGCCGGCGCCAGGAAGGGCGGGGAGATCGACGCCAAGGTGGTCGAGATGGAACAGTCGCTCCGCGACGCGGGTCTGCTGAGCGGGCCACCCGCGTCCGGTCACTACCGGCAGTGGCTCGAGAACGCCGTACGCCGGGGCGTGTCGATCGACATCATCAAGAAGATCGCCGACGAACACGACATCACGCCGGAGGACTTCAAGGTCCTCGACGGCATGGAAGAGATCCGCGAGGACGAGGACGGCGACGGGACCTTCAAGTCGTACTTCCTGATGCCGACCGACATCAGCGGGGACGACGCCGCCAAGGCGGTACGGATGACCTACATCATGAACGCGGGCACCGACTACGGGACCGAAGGCGAGAAGACCGACTTCGCGCCGACCCCGTACGGCTCTGAGGAACTGCGGCGGATCACCGACCGGCAACGGGAGAACTCCTGGAGCTATGACGACGACGTGGGCTTCGTGCACGGCAACGGCGGGCGGCTGGTGACCACCCCGAACGGCATGATGATGGGTCTTGGCGGGAACCTCGTGCAGGACCAGTTCAGCCAACGCGGCGGAACCACCTGGGGCGACACGTTCATGCTGAACATCGACGACCCGAAGGATCCGGCGCAGCAGCTTCGAGAGGTCGCGAAATCGGGCCACGCCTGGTACGAGGGCGACAACGGCGCGTCCCAGGGTTCGCTCGACATGGACCGGCTGCTGCATCACGAGGAGCGCCACTCCCAGCAATGGGGGCGCGAAGGCTATGCCGGCTTCCTCGCCTCCTACGCGTGGGAGCAGGTCACCGGCGGCAACGAAACCGAGGAAGACGCGGGACTCTCCGATGGCGGATATTAAATGGCCACGAGTCGCCTGCGCCGCCTTGCTCGTGGCGGCGGTGACCGGGGCGTGCGACACCAAGGCCCAGTTCGCGCCATCGCTGCCGCCGGAGGCCGGGTTCCGCGTCGACGACGGCGTCCTCAAACTGTGGACGGGCACCCCGTGCGAGGGTGTCACCGGCCTGAGGGTCACGTTCGACTCCGGCACCAAGGAGAGCGCGGAACAGCTGTGGACCGCGCCGCGGCCGGGGGTGCGGGTCGAGCGCCTGGACCTGCTGACAACGGCCGGGGAATCCTCCGCGGACGCCGGTGGCCTCCAGGTCCGGACACCGCTGCCCGCGGATTACGACTGGACCAAGGCAGGCTCGATCACCGTCGCCGTCGACGGCCCGGAAGCCTACGGTGCCAAAGCCGACGTCGCCCAGGTGCTGCGCGAGTCGGTTCAGCACCCGGCCGGGAGCTACCTGTTCGGCCGGAGCGGCTGGCTGGACGCCGCAGCCGTCCAGCGCGAGAACCGGAAGTCGTTCCTGACCGTCTGCACTCCCGACCCGAAGTGACGTTTCACCCTGTGGAGTCGCATATGGACACGCCGGAAAGTACATCGCGGACGGTGTTGCGACGCTTCGTGCTCGGCGCGTTCGCCTGCGTCGCCGCGGTGATCGTGCTGCTCGTCGGCCGCGTGGTGCTCAGCGCGATCGGCTCGTCCTCCGATCCGCACGGCTACGGGATGTTCGCGGGAATCCTGTTCACGGCGGTCCTGACCCCGGTCGCGCTGGCGCTGTGGCTGCTCTACCGCTCACTGCGCCGACGTCGCAGGTGACCTGGCTTCAGGACGGCAGTTCCCGCTCCGACCCGCGTGCGGCGCCGTTCACCAGTTGCTCGACCCCGTCCAGGATCCGCGCCAGCCCGAACCGGAAGGTGTACAGCGGGGCGCTCGCCGCGCCGTGTGCCTCCCCGGCCGCCTGGCCGACCCTGGCCGCCAGCGGGAAGAGACCGGCGTCGGCCTCGGGGATCTCCGCGAGCACCGGCGCGCTGGCCGTCCACCACTCCAGGTCCGTCATCCCGGATCGCCGCACCAGACTCGCCGATTCGACCGAGCCTCGCGCGATGCCCTGGACGTATCCGTTGACCATCGCCACCACGGCGTCCATCTCCAGATCGGTGAGCCCGATCGCGTCGAGGGCGCTCAGTTCGCGTTCGTGCTTGGCGAAGGTGTGCGGGCCGAGGGGGAGACGGCTGGTGGTGAGCTGCAGCATCCACGGATGCCGGTGGTACATCTCCCAGGCGTCCTCGGCAAGGATCGTCATCGTGACCCGCCAGTCGTGGCTCGGCGGCGGATCGGTCAGCTCGCCGTGGACCCGGTCCATCATCAGGTCGAGCAACTCGGCGCGGCTGGGGATGTAGGTGTAGAGGGACATGGGGGAGACGCCGAGCCGTTCCGCGCCCCGCCGGACCGACAGCGCCGCGATCCCCTCGGAGTCGGCGAGTTCGATCGCGGCGGTGACGATCTCCTCGACGGTCAGCTTCGGCTTGGGGCCGCGCCGGGGTTTGTCCCGCACGCCCCAGAGCAGTTCGATGGTCCGCCGTGGATCGCCCGTGCCGGTGTGGTCCGCGTACGTCATCCCTGTTCTCTCTACGGTGTACGGAGTTTGTGTTATTCTGAACTGTACACCGTACAGAGATTGGGGCTGAGTGACGTCTCGCGACGGTTTCGACAGTGTCGTGTTCGAACCGAAAAATCCCCCTCGGACCAGCGGATTCGTCTTCTGGAACGCCGACGGGGACACCCTGGGGCCCGAGGAGGTGACGGTCGCCCTCCCCGAGCTCAAGACGGTGCCTTGCGTACGGCTCCCGATGGCCGAGGCGCTCCCTGTCCTGCTGCGGTCTGGTGGGAGTGACGACGCCTCCGCCCGCTTCTGGAGCACGGCGGCGGTGGCGGCGCTGAAGCTCGCCGAGGCGGGCCGCCTGCTCCCCGGCCTCACCGAGTCCGATGTGGACGCCTGGCGCGCGGGTCCGCTGGAACCCGCCGACGCCGCGTGGTTGCGGACGCTGTCCGAGGCGATGCCGCCGCGGGCACGGGCGATCCCGGAGGAGGGAAACCTGCTTCCGGCACGGTATCCACTGCTGCGCGCGTTCCTGGACGCCGTGGCCGACGCCCTGCCCCGCACTCCTGCGGCCGCGCAGGCGACCGGCGTCAAGGCCTTCGCCGCACCGCCGTCGCACCGTGTCCCGCAGCTGCGGGACTGGGCGGCCGAGGTCGCGGCCGGACTCGATTCCGGAGTCCGGGTCTCGGTGCGGATCGAGGCGCCCGGCGACGACTTCGCGGGCGGCCGCTTCACCGGCGTGGTCCAGGTACACAGCCTCGCCGACCCTGGCGTTCTGACCGACGCCGCCGCTCTGTGGGCCGGAGACGACCGCTTCGGTCCGAGGGCCCGTATCGACGTGATGCTGGCGCTGCGCCGCGCGGCCCAGGTGTGGCCGCCACTGGAACCGCTGCTCAGCGCGGCGGTCCCGGACGAGATCGGGCTCGCCGACGCCGACATCACCGAACTCCTCACCACCGGCGCGCCCCTGCTGGCCACCGCGGGTATCGACGTCCACTGGCCCGCCGGTCTCGCCCGCGACCTGAGCGCGAAGGCCGTCGTCGGCGGCGGTGACGCGCCACCGGACGACCTTCCGTCCTTCTTCGCCGGCGGGAAACTGCTGGAATTCGACTGGCAGCTCGCGCTCGGCGGCGCCCCGCTCACCGCCGCCGAGATGGACGCGCTCGCCGAGGCGCACCGTCCCGTCGTGCGGCTGCGGGACCAGTGGGTGCTCGTGGACCCGGCGCTGGCGGCGAAAGCACGGGATCGCGCGCTCAAACCGCTCACCCCGATCGACGCGCTCGGCGCCGCCTTGAGCGGCACGGCCGAGATCGACGGCGAACGCGTCGACGTCCTCACCGACGGCTGGCTCACCGCCCTGCGGGAACGGCTGCTGGCACCGCCAGAACCGCAGGCACCGCCACGGGGACTGGCTGCCACCCTGCGTGACTACCAGATGCGCGGCCTGCAATGGCTCACCGCCATGACCTCGATCGGGCTCGGTGGCTGCCTCGCCGACGACATGGGCCTCGGCAAGACGATCACCCTGATCTCCCTGCATCTGCACCGCGCACAGGGCCCGACCCTGGTCGTCTGCCCCGCCTCCCTGCTGGGCAACTGGGAACGCGAGATCACCCGGTTCGCCCCCGGCGTGCCGGTCCGGCGGTTCCACGGCGCGGAGCGGTCGCTCGAGGGCCTCGACGACGGCTTCGTGCTCACCACCTACGGGACACTGCGCGTCGACCCGGAACCCTTGGGGAACGTCCACTGGGGACTGCTGGTCGCCGACGAGGCCCAGCACGTGAAGAACCACCGCTCCGGTACGGCGAAGGCGTTGCGGACGCTGACGTCGTCGGCGCGGGTGGCGTTGACGGGCACACCGGTGGAGAACAATCTGTCCGAGCTGTGGGCGATCCTCGACTGGACCACTCCCGGTCTCCTCGGCACCATGGCCGACTTCCGCCGGGTGTGGGCGAAACCGGTCGAGTCCGGAAAGGACCCCGAGGCCGCGGAACGGCTGTCCCGGCTGGTCCGCCCCTTCCTGCTGCGGCGCCGCAAATCCGATCCGGGGATCGCGCCGGAACTGCCCGCCAAGACCGAAACCGACCGGCCGGTGACCCTCACCGCCGAGCAGGCGGCGCTGTACGAGGCGACGGTGCGCGAACTGATGGCCGAGATCTCCGTCAGCGAGGGCATCGCGCGCCGCGGCCGGATCGTCAAGCTGCTCACCGGCCTCAAACAGATCTGCAACCACCCCGCCCAGTACCTCAAGGAACCGGCGGACGCGGTGCTGGACGGCCGGTCCGGCAAACTCGAACTCCTCGACGAACTCCTCGGCACGATCCTCGCCGAGGACGGCGCGGTGCTGGTGTTCACCCAGTACGTCGCGATGGCGCGGCTGCTGGAACGCCATCTCGCGCAGCGGGGGATCGGCACGCAGCTGCTGCACGGCGGCACGCCGGTGCCCAAACGCGAGGACCTCGTACGCCGGTTCCAGGCCGGTGAGGTGCCGGTGTTCCTGTTGTCGCTCAAGGCCGCGGGCACCGGGCTCAACCTGACCCGCGCCGATCACGTCGTGCACTACGACCGCTGGTGGAATCCGGCGGTGGAGGACCAGGCGACCGACCGTGCCTACCGGATCGGGCAGACGCGTCCGGTGCAGGTGCACCGGCTCATCGCCGAAGGCACCGTCGAGGACCGCATCGCGGCGATGTTGCGGGAGAAACGCGCGCTGGCCGACGCGGTGCTCGCCGGCGGCGAGGCCGCACTGACCGAATTGACCGACGCGGAACTGGCCGATCTGGTCGAGCTGAGGAGTCGCCGATGAGTACGCCCGACGATCGTGTCCGCGGGTTCCCCGCCTTCGGGCGGCAGGGTGGCCACGGCCAGTTCGCCCGCTCGTGGTGGGGCCGCGCGTGGATCAGCGCGATGGAGGACACCGCGCTGGACCTGCGGCAGCTCAAACAAGGCCGCAAGTACGCCGCGGCTGGCCGGGTCGGCCCGATCACGGTCAGCCCCGGCCGGATCGCCGCCGTGGTCGACGACCAGGAAGGCCAGTACCGCACCGAGGTCCGTCTCGCGGAACTGACCGATGAGGACTGGGACCGGTTCCTCGACCGGGTCGCCTCCCGGGCCGGGCATCTCGCCGCGCTGCTGGACCGGGACATGCCGCACGATCTCGTCGAGGCCGCCGACGACGCCGGGGTGCACCTGCTGCCCGGGATCGGCGACCTCGACCCGGACTGCGACTGCCCCGGCTGGGAGCTGCCGTGCCGTCACGCCGCGGCGCTGTCGTTCCAGGTCTCGTGGCTGCTCGACGCCGATCCCTTCGTGCTGTTGCTGATGCGCGGCAAGGGAGAGCGGGAACTCCTCGACGAGTTGCAGCGGCGCAACGCACCGCGGTTCGTGCGCACCGGGGACGACGGCACCACACCGGAACGGGCCTACGCCGAGGAACCGGGTCCGTTGCCCGACGTCGCCGAGTTCGCGCCGACACCAGGCCCGACCGTGCCCGGCGCCCCCGGCATCCCGGCGGAGTCCTTCGCCCTGCTGGTCGGCAACGCGGGCCAGGTGGCCAGTGCGCTGCTGACGTCGCAGCCGAAGCTCACCCGCAAGCAGGACGCCGTCCGCCTCGCCGCCGGCCATCCGGAGTCCGCTGAGCGGCTGCGTCCGGCCGGGAGCGGTGAGGACTTCGATCGCGCGGTGCTCGCGTGGCGGCACGGCGGCCGGGCCGGTCTCGAAGTCCTGGAGACCGCGTGGACCCCGCCGTCGCAGGCCATGGGCCGGGCCAGGGCGGCCTTCACCGAGGTGGTGGACGAACCCGGCCAAGGCCTGGACGTCGAGCGCAACCGCTGCGCCGTCCGCGGCACCGGCGTGCAGATCCGGCTGGGCAAGGACGGCCTCTGGTACCCGTACCGGGATCAGTGGCCTGCCGGCGCGCCCGAGGCCGATCCCGGCGTGCTGTTCGCCGCGTTGCTCGGCTGATCCCACTGGCGTCCTCGCCGCAGCTCGTGCAGGTGCGGCGAGGACAGGTGGAGGACCTGGTACCGGACCTCGTCCGATTCCGGCGCTTGATCACGCCACAGGCTGTAGCGCACCACCTGCCAGGTGTGGGGATCGACGGCCAGTGCCCCCGAGTGCGCGCCGTCCTGCCGCAGGTGCTCGCGAAGCCCGTCGAGAGCCTCGCCCAGGAACGCCACCGGGTCGGTCTCGGCCGGGATCCGCGTGACGTGCTTTCCCGCCGCTGCCGGAGGAGTGCCGAACGCGGGTCCCTCCTCGAAGCCGAGCACGGTCCAGTGCTGGACCGGCGGACGCCCGAACGATTCGACGATGCCGCTGAACGGGCCGCCGAACAGGAACGCGTTCATCCCGGCCTCGTCGTGCCAGAGATAGAAGGGGGAGTACTGGTTCAGCGTCGATCCGTCGATGCCGCGCTCGCGGATCCCGTACACCTTCAGCCCCAGTCCGGCGAAGTCGTCGAGCAGATGGCCGCGCGTGGCGACGCGTTCGCGGATGACGCCCATGTCGTAGTCGGCGGGCAGGGTGATCTCGTACTGCATCGCATGCATGCCGTACATACTAGTAGGTACAGAACGCGGACAGGGAACTCCGCTTCCATCCCGCCGGTGGAAACTTCACCGCCCCCGGTGAAGGACGTTATTTCTTGCTGAGCCGCACGATTCCTTCACCGTCGCGGACCGCGACCACCACGATCACCTGCCGGTTGATCTGGTGGACCATCCCCGCCGGACCGGACACCGCCGCACCCATCCCGCCGGACGCGGGGGCGAGCCCCACCTTCCCCGCCTGGACCGAGACCGAAAGCGGCCCCGCGCCGCCGTCGTTGGGTACCTGGTCGCCGGTCTTGACGAGGACCTCGCACGTCCCGTCGGCGCAGGCTCTCAGATCCCGCCCGTCCACGGCGACGAACGGCGCACCGGAGGGGGCCGCGGCCTCCATCATCGGCACGTTCTCCGCGGAAGGTCCCGAACTCGTCGCGGCGAAGATCGGCGTCGGCTCGGCCGTCGCGCAACCGGAGGCGAGCAGCACCGCGGGGATCAGGAACAGGCATCTTCGGCGATCGACCATGACCGACGAACGTAGCCGACGCACGAGCGTCTGGATGCACCCGAATTCCGCAATCCCGCGGCTGTTCGCAGTGCTCGGCGGCGGTCCGACCGGGGGAACCGACCGGACCGGCGCACCACGTGGTCATACGGGCACCGAGCGTTCCGAACACGTGGCAGGGACAAGGAACTCGGCGAGTAGTGAAGGCCCCGTATTCGGTGGCCTGCTGTTGGGGTTCTCGCGCCGAGCGGGTGACGTGTCCACGGTCAACGTCCGAGCCGGGCGATTCCCTTTGTGTCTGTGAAGGAATGGGACGTTGAGTCTCCCAATTCCTCCACAGACACGCTCGATGATCCGCCAGCGGGCCATTACGAGCCTCAGTAGCACCACTGATCACAGCGGCGGTTCCTGAGGCTCTCCAACTGTCCATAAAGGATTCATCGAGAGCCGATTCGTCCGATTGATCACCCTTTGCCCGTGTTATCAAGTCCGTGAAGGCCTCCTTGAGGGACTCTGAGTCCCTCAAGGAGGCCTTCACGGACCATCGACACCATCGACCTTCGTGGGCGAACAGTCGCTGCCCGAACGGACGGTACGTACTGGAGCCGGGCTACCCGACCTGGGCGAACATGTCCGACACGCGACCGCCCCGCCGGCCTTAAGCTCCTGGCATTGACCCTGAGAGTAGGGAAGGAGGCCTTCACGGACCTCCAAGCTCGTGTTCCCGGCCGCTCACACCTCGGCACGGGCGACGATCGCCCGGGTGTCCACACCGGAGGGAAGGGTCCCGAACGCGACACCCCAGTCGCCGCCCAGCCGTGACGCGCAGAACGCGTCGGCCACCGCCGGCGCACCGTGGCGGACCAGCAACGAGCCCTGCAACACCAGCGCCATCGACTCGACCAGCCGCCGTGCCCGGTACTCGATGTCCGACAGATCCGACAGTTCTTTGCGCAGCCTGCCCGTCGCGTCGTCCAGCCGCGAGTCGGCACCGGCGGCCTGCTCGACCTCCGTGAAGTACGCCGCCACCGACTCCGGCTGCTTGGCCATCGCCCGCAACGCGTCCAGCGCCGCGACGTTGCCCGAACCCTCCCAGATCGACATCAGCGGAGCCTCACGGTAGAGCCGCGGCATCCCCGACTCCTCGACGTACCCGTTCCCGCCAAGGCATTCCAGCGCCTCCACCGCGTGCGACGGACCGCGTTTGCACACCCAGTACTTCGTCACCGCGAGCCCCAGCCGCCGGAACGCCTGCTCCTGCTCGTCATCCGGCCGGTCGGTGGCCGCCGCCAGCCGCATCCCGACCGTCGTCGCCGCCTCGGACTCCACGACGAGATCCGCCAGCACGTTGCCCATCAGCGGCTGATCCACCAGGTTCGCCCCGAAAGCCCGGCGATGCCGAGCGTGGTGGACGGCCCGCACCGCGCCGTACCGCATCCCTGAAGCGCTCCCGACCGCGCAGTCCAGCCGGGTGTTGTTCACCATCTCGATGATGGTGCGCACCCCGCGGCCCTCCTCGCCGATCAGCCAGCCGATCGCGTCGTCGTACTCGATCTCCGACGACGCGTTGGACCGGTTGCCCAGCTTGTCCTTCAGCCGCTGCAACCGGATGCCGTTGCGCGAGCCGTCGGGCAGGACACGGGGGAGGAGGAAACATGACAGCCCACCCGGCGCCTGAGCCAGCGTCAGGAACATGTCCGACATCGGCGCCGAGGTGAACCACTTGTGCCCGACGATCACGTAGCTGCCGTCACCGACCGGTCGCGCCGTGGTCGTGTTCGCCCGGACATCCGAACCGCCCTGCTTCTCCGTCATCGACATCCCGGCGATCAGCCCGCGCTTCGTGCTCGGCTCACGCAGCCCGAAGTCGTACTCCGTCGAGGCCAGCAACGGCTCGTACCGCTCGGCCAGCTCCGGATTGAACCGCAGCGCCGGAACCGCCGCGTACGTCATCGAAATCGGGCACGTGTGCCCGGCGTCGACCTGGCCCCAGACGTACATCTTCGCCGCCCGCGCCGCGTGCGCGCCCGGCCGGGAATCCCGCCACGGCGCCGCGTGCAGCCCATGGGACACCGCGACGTCCATCAGCTCATGCCAGTACGGATGGAACTCGACCTCGTCGATCCGGTTCCCGACCCGGTCGTGCGTCCGCAGCACCGGCTCGTTCTCGTTGACCAGCCTGCCCCACTCCTGCGCCTGCTCGCTCCCGGCCAGCCTGCCGAGAGCGTGCACCTCCGCGGCCGCCCAGCCCGCGTCCGCCCGCTCCAACCCCTCCAGCAACGCCGGATCCGCGGCGACGTCGTACTCCGCCAGCGGCGGGACCTGGTTGGTGACCTCATGAGTGGCCGGCATCGGAACCTCCCAAAGAACGCAGGACGAAAGTGCGCAGCCCGGACACGTCGTCCGCACCGCCGGTGGTCAACGGGCCGATCAGCACCTCGGCCGCCGCCCCGACGAGCGCCGCCGCGGTGACCTCGGCGTCCTGGGCAGGCAGCACCCCGGAACGGACGCCGTCGGACACGTGCTGGGCCACCACATCGCGGAACGCGCGCCGGAACACCAGCCGCTCGGCCTCGATCGGCGCGTCGACAGGCTCGGCCAGCAGCGCGTAGGCCATCCGCGGCGTCTTCAGCGCGCGGCTCGCGAAGGTGTCGAAGACCGCCACGACCCGCTCCTGCGGCGTACCGGGTCCCTCCGACACCGCCCGCACCGCCTCGACCTCACGCGTCACGACCTTGCGGAACAGCTCCACCACCAGCGCGGCCTTGGTGGGGAAGTGGCGGTACACGCTCCCGACCGCCACCCCCGCCCGCTCCGCGACCGCCGACACCGAACATCCCGCGTACCCGCGCTCGGCCAGCTGCTCCATGGCGGCGGCGAGGAGGGCGGCGCGCTGGGCGTCCAGACGCTCCTGGACCTTCGGTGTACGGCGATACGGCACTCAAGAAGTGAAGCACTGATTCACATCTTCAGTCAAGGGACCCTGGCCAGCTCCCCGACCGCCTTGGCGATGCCCTTCTTGTCATAAGCGCCGGTGGGCATCGTCGCCGCGTGCGCATGCCGGACCACCCCGTCCCGGTCGATCAGCACACTGCCCGACTGCTGCAACATCTTCTTCGACAACCCGAAGGCCTCATGCGGCGTGACACTGCGACCAGTAACCACGCGCAGCGACAACCCACGCTTCGTCCGCCACGCCTTGGCCTCCTCCCGGCCCTCCGGCACAGCGATCACCACCCGCACATCAGCGGCCGCGAACTCAGCCGCACGCGCCACGAGGTCCTTCACATGGCTGTTGCAGACCGGACAAGTCGTCGACCGCATGAAGTAGAGCAGCACGTTCTCCTTGCCACGGAACTCCGAAAGCCGGACAACCTGCCCGGTGGTGTCTTCCAGCACGACCTCGGGTGCCACAGAACCGGTTTCAAGCATGAAAACTCCTCAACAGATCAGGAAGCGGGGCTGTCGAGAAAGGCACGGACCGACGCCCGCGCCCGGTGCAACCGGGACTTCATCGCCGCCGTGCTCAGACCGAGCGCGTCAGCCACCGCCCGGCCCGAATGCCCCTGGATGTCACGCATGATCAAGACGCGACGCTGATCGGCGGGCAACTCCGCGATCGCCTCGGCCACTCGCAGCGCCTCCAGCCGATCCAAGGCGTCGTCCTCCGCCGAGACCATCGCGACGGAACCCGCCAGATCGTCACCACGCAACGCCCGACGGGCCCGCCGGAGACATTCGTTGCGCACGATCCGGAACATCCACGACGCGAGCGCACCGGTTGCCCGCAGAGAGCCGATCTTGCGATACAGGATGATCAGCGCCTCCTGCGCCGAATCCTCCGCGTCCTCCGGCGAAGCACACAACGAGCGCGCGAACCGCTGCACATGCGGATGGGAACCCGAGACCAAGGCGGCGATGGCGGACGCGTCCCCGCCCTGCGCCGCCACGATCAACGACTCCCTCGGCCACTCGGTCTCCACGACAATCTCCTCCCACGCCGAGCTTGTCCCGGCCCTTACAAGAGTCAGGACCCACACCAAAGGATTCAGCCCACCCCCGAGAGCCCCACGTGACCCCGCTCACCCCCTGACGGCCTCACCGACAAACCCGATGCCCCCGCTGCCCGCCGGTGGCATGATCGCCGCCATGACTTGGACCGCCCCCGAGGTGACCCGCCCGTCCGGCGACACCGCCGCCGACGAGCACATCCTCCTGCCCAGCCTGCTGGCCTGGCACCGCAGCACCTTCCTCCACAAAGTCGCCGGCCTGACCGGGGAACAACTCGCCACGGCATCGGTCCCGCCCTCGAACCTCACCCTCCTCGGCCTCATCCGCCACCTGGCCAAGGTCGAACGCATCTGGTTCCGCCTGCGCTTCGCCGCGGAAGACATCGAACCCCTCTACGACCCCGCCCTCGGCAAGGACCACGACTTCGAAGTCCTCGACGCCACCAAAGCCGAAGACGCCTACAACACCCTCCTCGAAGAAATCCGCCTGGCCGACGAAGCCGCCGCCCGAGGCTCGCTCGACGACACCTTCGACGTCAACGGCAACCCCTTCTCGCTGCGCATGATCTACGTCCACATGATCGGCGAATACGCCCGCCACAACGGCCACGCCGACCTGATCCGCGAACGCGTCGACGGCTACACCGGAGCCTGACGATGGAATACGGATTCGTAGGAGCGGGCGAGATCACCGCCGCCATCGTCGAAGGCCTCAGCAAGGACATCACCGAGCCGCCGACGATCTACCTCTCACCCCGCGGCCGCAGCGTCGGACAAGAACTCTCCGCCCGCTTCGCGAACGTCCACGTCTGCGACAGCAACCAAGCCGTCGTCGACAACGCCACCACGATCATCCTCGGCGTCCGCCCGCCGATCGCCCGGGAAGTCCTCACCGAACTCACCTTCCGGCCCGAACACATCCTCATCAGCGCGCTCGCCGGCGTCCCCCTCAGCCAACTGCGCGAATGGGCCGCACCCGCCACCGAGGTCGTCCGCAGCATCCCGCTGCCCCCGGCCTCCCGCCGCCAAAGCCTCACCGCCATGTACCCCGACAACGCCGAAGCACGCGCACTCTTCGACAGCATCGGCGGCAGCGTCGTCCCCGGCGAAGAGCAAGACCTCGACATCTTCAGCGCCGCGACCGCCACCTTCGCCGCCCACCTCGACTACCTCGGCACCATCGCCGCCTGGATGACCGACCAAGGCCTCGACGACACCATCGCCACGACCTTCACCAGCCACATCTTCGGACAGCTCGGCCAAGCCCTGCTCCACCACCAGGGCTCACTCGAAACCCTCACCGGCAAACACATGACCCCCGGCGGGCTCAACGAGCAACTCCTCACCGACCTGCGCACCGACCGCGTCCCCGACACCGTCCGGCGCGCACTCGACGGGATCCTCACCAGACTGCGCGAGAAATGACGATCATCGCCAGGCTCCGCGCGGCCGGCTGCGTCTTCGCCGAAGACGAAGCACACCTCCTAACCACCGAAGCCCGCACACCCGCCGAACTCGACACCATGGTCCAACGCCGCATCGACGGCGAACCACTCGAAGTCATCCTCGGCTGGGCGGAATTCCACGGACTCCGCATCGTCGTCGAACCCGGCGTCTTCGTGCCACGGCGACGATCCGAACTCCTCGTCCGCCACGCCCTCACCCTCGCCGAACCAGGAGCGGTCGTCCTCGACCTCTGCTGCGGCACCGGCGCACTCGGCGCGGCCATCGCCGCCGAACTCGGCGAGATCCGGCTCTACGCAGCAGACATCGAACCCGCCGCCGTCCGCTGCGCCCGAGCCAACGTCGCCGACGCCGGGGGAGAGGTCTTCGAAGGCGACCTCTACACACCCCTACCCGAGTCACTGCGAGGCCAGGTCGACCTCCTCGTCGTCAACGCCCCCTACGTCCCGACCGACGCCATCGCCATGATGCCGCCCGAAGCCCGCGACCACGAACCCCGCGTCGCACTCGACGGCGGACAAGACGGCGTCGACGTCCACCGCCGCGTCGCCGCCGAAGCGCCACAATGGCTCGCACCAGGCGGGCACCTGCTCATCGAAACCGGGGAAAGCCAAGCCGCGAGCACCGCGGAAGCCATGGCGCACAACGGTTTGACCCCCGAAGTGATCACCGACGAAGAGCTGTACGCGACGATTGTCGTCGGTGCCGGGGGATAAGGTGCCCGCCGTGACCGACTACCTCGACACCACCCGCACCGCCTACGACACGGTCGCGGCCGACTACGCCGAAATCCTCCGCGACCACCTCGCCGGATCCACCTGGGACCGAGCCACCCTCGGCGCCTACGCCGAACTCGTACAGGCCGCGGGCAAGGGCCGCGTCGCCGAGATCGGCTGCGGACCGGGCCGCATCACCGAGTACCTGCACAGCCTCGGACTGGACATCTACGGCGTCGATCTCTCGCCGGAGATGATCGCCGTCGCCCGGAAGTGGTACCCGCACCTGGAGTTCCAGCTCGGGGAGATGCCCGGTTTGTCCATTGAGGACGGCGCACTCGCCGGCGTCGTCGCGTGGTACTCGATCATCCACACCCCAAGAGAGCGGCTGCCCGAGATCTTCACCGACTTCCACCGGATCCTCGCCCCCGGCGGCCACCTGCTGCTCGCCTTCCAGGTCGGCGACGAAGTACGCCACATCGAGCACGCCTACGGGCACGACATCTCCTGCGACGCCTACCGGCTCCAGCCGGAGAAGATCGCCGAACAACTGGGGGAGGCCGGGTTCACCGTGCTGTCCAAACTCGTCCGCGAGCCATCCGAGGAGTTCGAGCGCACCCCGCAGGCCTACCTGATCGCCCGCAAGCCCTAGCTCAGGGACGCCGAGCCTCGACGAGCCAGGCCGCCGAGTCGTAGAACACGCCTCGGTCGGTCTGGTGCTCGGCGAGATCCGCCCGCAGGGTCTCGACGGCCTTCGCCCGCGCGGCCTCGTCCAGATCACGCAACCGCCCGCCATGCTGCTCGACGATGAACTCAGCCGCGTCATCGACGTCCTGACCGAAGTACATCGGCCGATGCACGGCCGTCGACCGGACACCGGTGTACCCCGCGGAGGTCAGCAGTTCTTCGGTCGTGGCCGGATCGCTAAGCGCGAGATCCACCGACGGCACCTCACGACCGGCAGCGAAGATCGTCCGGAACGTCGTGATCCACTCATTGAGCCGAAACGGCTGCCACGTCAGCAATACGAGACGCCCACCAGGCCGCGTCGCCCTGGCGAGATTGGTGAACGCGGCCAGGGGAGTACCGAAGAACATCGATCCGTGCCTGCTGATCACCACATCGAAACCCGCCTCGGGAAACGGATGAACCTGAGCGTCCACCTGCTCGAACGAGACGTTCGGAACACGCTCCTGCTCAGCGAGCCGACGAGCGACACCGAGCATCTCGGCGGAGAGATCCACCCCGAGCGCCGAACCTTCCGAGGCTCGGCGAGCCGCGTCCCGCGTCGTCTCACCGGCGCCGCAACCGACATCGAGGACCCTGTCCGAAGGTTCAATGGCGGCCGCCGAGAAGAACATCTCGCGGTACGCGGCGACACCGTCGTCGAATCGCTGCGCGCGCTTCGCCCAAAGCGCGCCCTCAGTACCGTTCCACGCCGTCAGCATCCGTTCGTTGGATGGATCGACACGCACAGCGGTGCTCTCGGACATTTCGGCCACCCCCCAGGTTTGATCTCTGGGAACGACCCTAGCGTGACTCGTCAGCGGAACGCCGCGACATTCCTGACCGCCCATTCAGCGAAGGACCGCGGCGCACGACCGAGTACCCGCTCCACGTCCGGGCTCACCCGCAACTCGGCCGGACTCGGGGAACCGATGATGTCCAAGGTGTCGTGCGCGAGCTCCGCCGGCATACTCAGCACCATCCCCGCCTCGGCCTCGGCCCGGGTGAGCTCATGAAAACGCACCGGAGAGCCCAGCGCGTCAGCGAGAGCGGCCGCCTGCTCGCGCGGCGTGACCGCCGCCGGACCGGTGAGCTCGTACACCTCACCGAGATGCCGATCGTCCACCAGACACGCGGCCGCGACCTCCGCGATGTCCGCCGGATCGATGATCGGCACCCCGGTGTCCCCGAACGGTGCGGCCACCACCCGCCGCGATCGCACGGACTCCGCCCACCACAAGGCATTGGAGGCGAAGCCACCCGGCCGCAGGATCGCCCAGTCCAAACCCGACTCCCGCACCACGTCCTCCAGTGCGCGCATCGCGATCCGCGTCGTACCGAACGGTCTGGTCGCCACACCCTGCGAAGAGAGCAAAACAACCCTGCGAACCCCGCTGGCCGCAGCCTGGCCGATGATGTCGGCAGGGTTGGCCCCGGTGGCATGCAGGTCACCGGAAAGCAGCAGGAACAAGGCCTTCGCCCCGCTTAACGCTTGCTCGAGCCCGGCAGGCTCGGTAAGGTCCGCCACCACATGCCGACCCCCACGCGGCGCCTCCACGATGTGCCGCGACACCGTCGTCACCTGCTGTCCCGCCTCGACGAGCGCCTCGGTCAACGGCCGGCCGATGTTTCCGGTAGCCCCGGTCACCACGATCATGAACAGCTCCTTCATCCGACGTTCTCTGTGGTCAGAACGCTAGAATCCGGGCTTACCTTTAGTAAGTACATACCTTGAGGTAAGCTCCATACGTGGAAGAAGGCGCGCAGATCACCCAGGTCCGAACCGAGACGCGGTATGAGGTGTTTCACACCGACTGCCCGGCGCGTGACATGGTCGATCACGTGACCAGCCGATGGGGGATCTGGGTGCTGATCTCCCTGCAGAGCAACGATCTCCGGTTTTACGAGCTACGCGAGAGCATCCGGGGGATCAGCGAGAAGATGCTCGCCCAATCCCTGCGCGTGCTCGTTCAAGACGGCCTGGTCTGGCGGAAGGTCGAGCCCACGACACCACCCCAGGTCACCTACGGACTGACTGACTTCGGCCGGGATCTCGGCGAGCCGTTAGGGGAGTTGTTCGACCGGATCACCCGACGACTGGGGCCACGCGAGGCGAAGTAGCGCCGGCCTCGTCACCCCATACCTGCATCTCCAGAGGCATGGTCACGGTGCCACCGACGGACAACTTCTCGAAATGGCCACGGAGTTCGCCGTCGCCACCCAGGTAGACCGCGACGTTGTTGCCAGGGGAGTAAGGAACATCCTCGACCTGACCGTCGACGTCGCAAGCCATCAGC
This sequence comes from Amycolatopsis sp. NPDC039088, assembly GCF_055598845.1. NCBI lineage: Bacteria > Bacillati > Actinomycetota > Actinomycetes > Pseudonocardiales > Pseudonocardiaceae > Amycolatopsis > Amycolatopsis sp. NPDC039088. The sequence continues at coordinate 133,409 of NZ_JBVKAE010000012.1, forward strand.
GTGTATCCGTGCGGGGTGTCGAGCGGGGCGTGCATGACCGTGTCGGCGTTGGGTGAGCCCGGCGAACCGAAATCCGCGATCGTGCCGATCTCCAGCTTGCCGCCGAGTGCCTCCCGGTAGAACTCCATCGCCTTCTGAATTCAAACGTCCTTCGTCAGGTATTCGCAGCGAGATCCGTCAGCACGAAGGGGAGCTGACCGGCGCCCAGACGGCCGGGCGTCCCACGCGTTACTTGACATAATGTACATTATCGGCACTTGAACTGACCTCGATAACAAAGGTCGAGAGGGGCCTCTGACGCACACCGAAGGACCTCTCGAGTGCATGTCATGCAGGAAGCGTTCCTTGCCGCTGTTGGATCTGGCCGCGGTAACCCGAGGGGCTCATCCTTCGCCCTGGAGGCATCTTGAGGTCACCGGACGCATGGGTGGCCCCCAAGGGCGTGAAACGGATGACCAATCACTCGACCTCAATACGTCACTGTGACGAATCAACAGGACGTCCCTGGAGGCAAGGATGGGTGGACGCGACGGTTTGGCCGCTTCGCAGCCCTGGCCGGCGTCCCGGCCGACTGTCCCGAGGATTGGTCGGCGGCCGGGCCAGCAGAGTGTCATGAGGGGTCCCCATGGGACGAAAAAGTGTCATGAGGACCCCTCATGACACTCCAGACGGTGGCGAGCGAGCTGGGATCCCCCGCAAAGGGTTTCCGGAGGCATCACTCCGTTTCATGCATAATAGTGATTATGCATGAAACGGAATATAACCCAGTGTAAGACTGTCGGTGCCATGCGGTACAAGATTCCCATGAGGGTTTCCGAGGCACAGCAAGCCTTTTTCGCCGCACGTCGTCCCCGTAAGGATTCTCCTCACACCACCGACGCCTACCGCCGCGACCTCGCCGGCATCACGGCTCTCCTGCTCGACGAGCTGGACCACTCCCCTGACGAACTCACCGTCGAGATGCTCACCGCTCAGGCGCTCCGAAACGCCTTCGGCGCCTTCGCGGACACCCACGCGAAAAGCTCGGTCCTGCGCGCTTGGTCCACCTGGAACCAGTTTCTCACCTTCTGTGTGTCCGACGGGCTCTTGGCGGGCAACCCGATGGGCGCGGTCGCCCGGCCGAAGGCGCCGCCGTTGACGCCGAAACCGTTGCGGGGTGAGGAAACTCCGGAGCAGTTGCTCGCGGCCGCGGCGGATGGATCGCGTCGGACGCGGGATCCGTGGCCGGAGCGGGACGTGCTGGTGATCGCGCTCGGTCTGGTCGCCGGGTTGCGGGCGGCGGAGATGCGAGCGCTGACGGCGCGGTCGCTGGTCGGGCGTCAGGGTGAGATGCGCCTGCACGTCCACGGCAAGGGAAGCCGGGATCGATCGATCCCGGTGCAGCCGATCATGGAGAAGATCATCGAGGAGTACCTGGCCTCGTGCCGCCGGCGCTTCCCGCAGCAGCGGTTCGGGCCCTCCACTCCCCTCCTCCGGGATCGCGCGGGTGAGCCGATCGGCCGCGGCGCGCTGGAGTACCTGGTGAAGTCCTGCTACCGGTGGGCGGGGCTGCACGACCGCGTGCCGGTCGGGGCGAATCTGCACGCGCTGCGGCACACTTTCGCGACGAGGCTGGCCGAGGATGGGGCCACGGCGTCGGAGATCATGGCGCTGCTGGGGCATGCGAGTCTGGCGACCAGTCAGAACTACATCGAGGCGACGGGTCGGGAGCAGCGGGCGGCGGCCGCGAGCAATCGGACTTATCGGGCGTTGGACGGGATTCTGTAGGTCAGCGGAGCTGTTCGAGGTCTTTCGCGGCTTGGGCGATTTCGTCGGCCAGGCCGCGGAGTTCGGCCGGTGAGGCGCCGTCGTCGGCCGCGGTGACGATGTCTTCGGCGGCGCAGCGGAGTTGGAAGAGCCGGTCCTGCAGGGCGGCGATCTCGGTGTCGGAGAGGACGACGGCGTCTTCGGGGAGGCCGCTGCGTTGGAGAGCGGTCCGGCGTTCGTAGGCGCGCTGGCGGCAGGATTGCCCACAGTAGCGGCGGCGCCTGCCGACGTTGCCGCCCTGTTCGAGCCGTCGGCCGCACCATCCGCAGTGTTTGGGTGCCCCCGCTCGGCGTAGCTCGGACACCTCTTCGGCGGACGTCTTCGGCTGTTCGGCCACTTCCCTCACGGTTCAGACCCTAGCTGGCCATCGGATGATCATGCCGGGGCCACGACCGAAGTGCACACTAGTGGGGTGCCGACACTGTTTCCGTACCTCGCCGACCCGCTCCCGCGTGCGTTCGCCCATCGGGGCTGGCACCTCGGTGACCTGGAGGGTCTGGAGAACTCGTTGCCCGCTTTCCGGCAGGCGGTGACGGAGGGTTATCGCTACCTCGAGACGGACGTGCACGCGACGTCGGACGGTGTGGTGGTCGTGCATCACGACGAGTCTCTGGATCGGACGACCGACGGCGCGGGGTTGATCTCCCGGCAGACGTGGGCGCAGTTGCGGAACGTCAAGGTCGGTGGCCGTGCGCCGTTGTCTCGGCTGGAGGACGTCCTGGAGGAGTTGCCGGAGGCGCGGTTCAACATCGATGTGAAGTCGAATCAGGCCGTGGTGCCCTTCGTGCGGACGATCGAGCGGACGGGGGCGCATGATCGGGTGGCGGCGGCGTCGTTCTCCGACGCGCGGCTGGCGCGGATCCGGAAGCTGGCCGGTCCGAAGCTGGTGACGGCGATGGGGCCGCGGTCGGTGGCGGTGATGTGGGCGAACGGGTTCTTGCCGTTGGTGTCGTTGCGGGCGTTGTCGCGGGGGGCGATGGCGCAGGTTCCGGTGCGGCAGGGGCGGTTGAAGGTGGTGGACCGGGCGTTCCTGCGGCAGGCGACTCGGGTGGGTTTCGAGGTGCACACGTGGACGGTGGACGATCCGGTCGAGATGCGGATGCTGCTGGATCTGGGGGTGCACGGGATCGTGACGGATCGGCCGGATCTGCTGCGGGAGGTGCTCCGTGAGCGGGGCGCTTGGCCCTCCTGACTCCCGTGTTTAGTCCTCTGGATGCGTTTTCGAGCCGCATCCAGAGGACTAAACACGAGGGGTTACCGAGGTGGTTTGCCATTCCAGGCGGCGTCCCAGGTCTTGGGGCCGAGGCGGCCTGAGTCGTTGATGCCGTTGGCCCGTTGGAGGGCGAGGACGGCTTCGCGGGTTTTGTCGTAGTAGCAGCCTGTGCCGGTGAAGCCGTAGCCGAAGGCGTTCATCCTGAGCTGGAACTGCTTGAGCGGGGCGGCGCAGTCGCCGTAGGCGTAGACGACGCCGGGCCAGGCCGGCTGGGGGCCGCCGGGCGGTCCGGGCGGGGTCGGCTTCGGTTTGGGCGCAGGCGGCGGGGCGGGCAGTCCTCCCCCGCCGATGTAGGCGGAGTCCTCGTAGGACGGGACGCGTTTGCTGCGGGCGTCGCCGTCGTTGCGGAAGCCGAGTTTGCCGGCGCATTCCCAGGGTTGCCAGCCGCGCATGCGGTAGAGGTAGAGGGCCCGGTAGTCCTGTTCGCGGGGGCTGGCCTGGTCGGGCCTGCCCTGGCCGCCGACGCTGCGCCAGGTGGGCAGGTCGAACTGGTAGGCGCCGTAATAGCCGTTGCCGGTGTTGATGTTGTAGCGCCCGCTCGATTCGCACATGCGGAGCTTGGCCCAGTGTGAGCCGTGGGGGTCCGCGGCGGCGGATCCGGTGGTGGCGATCTGCAGGCCCGTGACAGCCAGGGCGAGCAAAAGCGTTCTCGCCACTACGCGGTGTGCTGTGCGACGGCGATGGGTCCTCATGAGCGGAACAGTAAATACCGGACACTTGCTCCACAAGAGTCACACCTTGCCCACCAGCCTCACATGAAACACACATGACGCTTGGCAGCGACACGCCGACGATGGTCGTGAGGGCTGTCCGGGCGAGGGTGTCGGACGTCGAAACGAACACGGTCCGGACTCGGGCCGGACAGCGGGGCGTGATCACCAGTAGTCTCCCGCTGACCTCGACGTTGACGACCTCAGGAGTAGTGCATGACGGTGGCCGGAACCCGTGATCGCAAGCGGGTGTGGCGGGCTTGGTACCTCTACGACTGGGCCAATTCGCCGTTCTATTCGTCGGTCATCACGGTCTTCGGAGCGCTCTATTTGAGCGAGGTGGCGGCCGCGGACGCGAAGACCGATTTCACCCTTAACGGGGACAGGCCGTGCACCGATTCGAGTGGAGTCGCGAGCACCCTTCAGAACTGCGATGTGTCGTTCTTCGGGTTGAGCTTCCCGGCGGGGTCGCTGTGGGGGTATCTGCTTTCCGTCGCGACGGTGACGCAGGTGCTGGTGTTGCCGATCGCCGGCGCGATCGCGGACCGGAGCAGGTACAAGCGGCGGATCCTCGGTGGATTCGCGTTCCTGGGTGCGGTGGCGTCGGCGCTGATGTTCTTCGTCGCGGGGACGAACTGGGAGGTCGGGGTCTGGACGTTCATCCTGGCCAACATCGGTTACGGCGGTGCGCTGGTCGTCTACTACTCGTTCCTGGTGGACATCGCGGAGCCGGACGAGCGGGACGCGGTGTCGTCGAGGGGGTGGGCATTCGGTTATCTGGGCGGCGGGCTCGCGCTGGCGCTGCAGCTGGGGTTCTTCATGGGGCATGACTTCTTCGGGGTGAGCGAGTCGCTCGCGGTCCGGATCTGCTTCCTGACGTCGGGGATCTGGTGGGCGGTGTTCACGTTCCCGGCGGTGCGGGCACTCCCCCAGACTCATGTGCCGAAGTCCGTGGAGCGTGGTCTGCCGGTGCTGACGGCGGGGTTCAAGGAGTTGAAGCGGACGATCGCCGAGGCGCGGGCGTATCCGCTGACGCTGGCGTTCCTGGGGAGCTACCTGGTCTTCACCGACGGGATCACGACGGTGGTGGCGGTGTCGGCGCAGTACGGGAAGGACGAGCTGAAGTACAGCACTCAGGTGCTGATCGTGACGATTCTGGTGATCCAGTTCCTGGCGTACGCGGGTGCGATGATCCACGGCGCGATCGCGGCCAGGATCGGGGCGAAGAAGACGATTTTGGGCAGTCTGGTGGCGTGGGTGGTGGTGCTGGGGTTCGCGTTCTTCATCGAGGCCGGGGAGCCGTTGCAGTTCTACGCGGTGGCCGTCGGGATCGGGTTGGTGCTCGGTGGAACGAACGCGTTGTCGCGTTCGTTGTTCGGGCAGATGATTCCGGAGGGGAAGGACGCGCAGTACTTCTCGTTGTACGTGGTCGGTGAGCGGGGGACGTCGTGGCTGGGGCCCCTGTTGTTCGCCGCGGTCGGTCAGATCACCGGGTCGTTCCGGTACGCGATCGTCGCACTGGTGATCTTCTTCGTGCTCGGTTTCGTGTTCGTGTGGCTGGTCCCGGTGCGTCGGGCGATCGAGGCGGCCGGCAACCGACCACCGGCGGTGCTGTGAGCCTGTGGCGTGCCGATAGGGTCGAGCGTCGTGACCGTACTGAAGGAGAGTGGCCCGGATCCCACGGACGCGTTGTCGTCGGTGCCGGTGGCGGGTTCACGGCGGGGTGTGCCGGTCGTCGGGAAGCTGAAGTTCTGTTACGGGCCGATGGACTGCGGGAAGTCGACGCTGGCGTTGCAGATCGACCACAACCACGCGCGGCAGGGTCGTCGCGGGTTGGTGCTGGTGCGGCATGACCGGTCCGGTGAGCCGCAGATCACCAGCCGGATCGGGTTGACGCGGAAGGCGACCGAGGTGGGGAACGACACCGATCTTCGGTTGCTGGTGCGTGAGCAGTGGGCGGCGGGGCGGCATGTGGACTACTTGATCGTCGACGAGGCGCAGTTCTTGTCGCCTGATCAGGTGGATCAGCTGGCTGAACTGGCCGATGACGTCCAGATCGACGTGTACTGCTTCGGGATCGCGACGGATTTCCGGAGCGTGTTGTTCCCGGGTGCGGCGCGGTTGTTCGAGTTGGCGGACGAGCTGCAGCCGGTTCAGGTCGAGGTGTTGTGCTGGTGCGGGCAGACGGGACGGTTCAACGCACGGGTCTCCGACGGTGAGGTATTGCGGGCCGGGGACACCGTTGTGGTGGCGGATACCGAACAGTCCGTAGTTGAATCTTCACCGACATCACGGTCTGAGGGTGGATCGAATACAGTCCGTTATCAGGTATTGTGCCGTCGGCACTTCCGCCTGGGCGACCTGGGCCCCAGCTCTGCCCAACACGGTCAGTTACGGTTGACGTGACAGGCGTACTACTAGCCCATCTGGGGGATATCCGCACCAAGATGGCCGTATTGACGTCATGCCAGAGCGCGAAATCACTCCTACTAGGAGAAGCTGTTGCCACCGGGTGACACAGCTCATCGTGAGCAAGGACATGGTGTCCAGGGAATCCTCTGGCCCTCCCCGTCGTTGCATAGGGTGAGCATCACCCTGGCTCCACCCGGAGCTGACTGAAAGGACCCCCATCATGGCCGACCGTGTTCTCCGTGGAAGCCGGCTGGGAGCGGTCAGCTACGAGACCGACCGCAACCACGACCTCGCGCCTCGCCGCACTGTGCGCTACGCCTGCCCCAAGAACCACGAGTTCGAGGTGCCCTTCTCCGACGACGCCGAGATCCCCTCGGTGTGGGAGTGCAGGCTGCACGGCAGTGAGTCCGAGATCGTGGACGGCGGACAGCCGGAGCAGAAGAAGGTCAAGCCCCCGAGGACGCACTGGGACATGCTCCTGGAGCGTCGCTCGATTCCGGAGCTCGAAGATCTGCTCAACGAACGTCTCGCCGAGCTGAAGGGACGCAGGACCACCCGGTCCGCCTGACGCACGGCACAAGTAGCTAGCCCCACCACGCAGACGGCGAAGCCCCCGCGACCTCCCACCGCGGGGGCTTCGCCGTGTCCGGGGTCAGCCGGGGATCAGGTCGGCGACGAGGGGCGCCAGGGCGTCGGTCAGCCGCAGCAGGTGGGCGGGCGGGGATTCGAGCAGCGGCAGCCGGACCGTCGCGTGCGGGATGATGCCGAGTTCGGCCAGTGCGGCCTTGGCCATGATCGCCCCCTGTGAGGTGCGCATGATCGCCTCCGTGAGGGGCTGCAGTGCGATGCCGAGTCTCCGTGCGGTGGCGAGGTCTCCCCCGCGTACGGCGCGGATGAGTTCGGCGTTGCGGTCGGCGAGGGCGTTGCCCACGACGCTGACCACGCCGGTGGCGCCACAGGCCAGATACGGCAGGTTGAGCTCGTCGATGCCGCAGTAGTAGGCCAGCGGGGTGCGGGCCATGACGGCCATCGCTTCGAAGAGGTCTCCCTTGGCGTCCTTCACCGCGCGGATCCTGGGGTGGCCGGCGAGTTCGATCAGAGTGGCCGCTTCCAGGGCGGTCCCGGTGCGGGCGGGGACGTCGTAGAGCATCACGGGCAGTTCGGTGGCGTCGGCCACCGCCAGGCAGTGCGCGACGATTCCGGCCTGCGTCGGCTTGGAGTAGTACGGGCAGACGAGCAGAAGCGCGTCCGCTCCGGCCGCCTCGGCTTCTCTCGCGCTATGGATACAGGCGGTGGTGTCGTAGGTGCCGACTCCGGCGATCACGCGTGCGCGGTCCCCGGTCCGGGTCGCCACGGCGTGGACGAGTCTGGCGGCTTCGGTGGCGGTGAGGGTGGGCGCTTCGCCGGTGGTGCCGCCGACGACGATGCCGTCGCATCCGGTGCTCAGGAGGTGGTCGACCAGGCGGGTGAGGCCTGGTTCGCTGACTGCGCCGCCGGGTTCCATCGGGGTGACCATGGCGACGAGGTTGGAGCCGAAGAGCGATTCGGTCATGTGATCGATCCTGTCGGCGCCCATACCTGCGGTCCAGCGATGCTTTTTTGCCGGTATTGCGTAGCCTGACTTCATGATCGAGGTCGGAGCCTTACGGGCGCTGCGGTCGGTGGCCGCGCTGGGAACGCTGGCGCGGGCGGCGGACGAACTGGGGTTCACGGCGTCGGCGGTGTCGCAGCAGATCAAGCGGCTGGAACGCCAGGTCGGGACGCCCGTGCTCGCCCAGGCGGGCCGCGGAGTCGTGCTCACTCCCGCCGGGCAGGCTGTCGTCGAGTCCTCCCTGGAGGTCTTCCAAGCGCTCGAGCGCTGTGCCGAAGCCGCCCAGTCGGTCGCGGAAGGCACGCCACGCGGAGTCCTGCGTGTGGCGGCGTTCTCGACCGCGATCCGAGGGCTGCTCGCGCCCATTCATCCGCGACTGCTGGTGCGCTACCCGGATCTCCGGTTGCACATCACCGAGCAGGACCCCGACCAGGCTCTGCACAGTGTCGATGCCGGAACCGCCGACCTCGCGCTCCTCCATGACGCCGACGGGCTGCCGGTCCCCCTGTCGCCCGCTCTGTCCCGGCGGCTGGTGCACACCGATCTCGGTGACGTCGTCATGGCCGTGACCCATCCGCTGGCGAGTGCTGAGACCCCGCTCGACGGTGCTGACCTGTCCGGGTACGCCTGGGTGACGAGCCCGCCCGGCACGGTGTGCCACCAGTGGTTCCGGCGCCTGTTCGCCGGTCTGGCCGAGGAACCCGACGTGCGGCATCTGGTGGACGACTTCTCCACGCAGTTGTCTCTGGTCGCCTCCGGTGAGGTCCTCGCGCTGATCCCGCGGCTGGCGCGGCCGCCGCTGAGCGAAGGGCTCGTCGCCCGGCCGTTGCGGCGCCCGCCGACGCGTGAGGTGCATGCGGCGTGGCGCCGCAGCGCCGAAGCCAGCCCGGCGATCCGGGCGGTGCTGGCGGACCTCTAGGCGGCTTGATATCCCGGGATGTCCTCGACCCGGTGATACACCGCCAGGCCGCGGGACAGCGCGATGGCGACGTCCTGGTCGGCGCCGGTGGATTACCGGGCAGGCGCAGGACGGCGTCGCAGTGGTGGAGCAGCCGGTCCGCGGTCGGATACATGACCTCCTTGGCGACCGGGTCGGCCACGGTCTTCCCGCCCGCGCCGCGCAGCACCGGGAGCGCGACCCATTCGCCGATCATCGGCACGTGCCCGCTGCGGAAGATCGGCCAGGCGGCTTCCTCGAGCCGGGCGAGGTTGCGGGCGAGCAGTTCGGGGTCGTCGCCGGTGCCGGAGCGGAACGGGCCGGCGATGAGGATCATCAAAGGTTTGGTCATGAACCTGAGCCTAATGTGCAACAATCGGCAAGAACAAGGAGGAACGTGCACATGCTGGCTGCGCAACGACGAGACCTGCTGCTCGAACGCCTAAAGACCGAAGGCCGGATCGTGGCCAAGGATCTCGCCGCCGAACTCGGCATATCAGAGGACAGTATCCGCCGTGACCTGCGGGATCTCGCGGACGCCGGACTTTGTCAACGGGTCTATGGCGGAGCCCTGCCGGTTTCCCCCGCCACCGCGGACTATGCGACGCGGATGGCGGTCAGTGTCGCGGGCAAGGAACGCATCGCGAAACGTGCAGCAGCGTTGATCCGGCTGGGGTCGACCGTCATCCTCGACGGCGGCACGACGGCCCTCGCGCTGGCGAAAGCACTCCCAGTCGACCTCGAAGCGACGATCGTCACGCACAGCCCCACCGTCGCGGCCGCGCTCGTCACGCATCCGAAGGCCGAGGTGTTCCTGATCGGCGGACGGCTCTTCAAACACTCCGCCGTCACCTGCGGCGCCGCCGCGGCGGAGGCGGCGATGAGGGTCAACGCCGATCTGTTCTTCCTCGGCGTCACCGGTGTGCACCCCGAGACCGGCCTCACCACCGGCGACTCCGATGAAGCCGCGATGAAACGTACGCTGGCCACACGCGCCGCCGACACCTACGTACTGGCCAGCTCCGAGAAGATCGGGGCGGCGTCGCCGTTCACCGTGCTCCCCCTGTCCGACGTCGCGGGTGTGATCACCGACGCGGCGCCGGACGAACCGACGGTGAAGGAGCTGGGGAAGCTCGGGGTGAGCGTGCTCGGCGTCAGCCCTTCTTGGCCAGCCCGCGAAGCTGCTGCCAGCGACGCTTGATACCCCACATACCGACCAGGACGATGGCCTCGCGCACGACCGAACCGCTCATCTTCGACTGGCCGATCTCCCGTTCGGTGAAGGTGATCGGCACCTCGACCACCTCGAACCCGGCGAGCTTCGTCCGGAACGCCAGATCGATCTGGAAGCAGTAGCCGCGCGAGGCGATCTCGTCGAGCGGGAGCTTCTCCAGCACCGACCGGCGGTACGCGCGGAATCCCGCGGTGATGTCGTTGATCTTCGTGCCGAGCGCGATCCGCGCGTAGAAGTTCGCCACCCAGGACAGCGCCTTGCGCTGGAACGGCCAGTTCACCGTGCTGCCGCCGGGAACATAGCGGGAGCCGATGGACAGGTCCGCGTCCTCGAGGGCCGCCAGTACCCGGGGCAGATCCTCCGGCGCGTGCGAGCCGTCGGCGTCCATCTCGACGATGGTGGCGTACTCGCGGGAAAGACCCCAGCGGAAACCCGCGACGTACGCGGCGCCCAGGCCCGCCTTCTCGGTCCGGTGCATGACCTGGATCCGCTCGTCGGCCTTCGCGAGCTCGTCGGCGACGTCGCCGGTCCCGTCCGGGCTGCCGTCGTCGACGACGAGGGCGTTCACGTCCGGGAGTGCCTTGAGCAGGCGTTCCAGGATCGGGCCGATGTTCTCCCGCTCGTTGTACGTCGGGATCACCACCAGCACCGGGTCGATTCCCTGGGCCCCCCGCGGCGCCTGCGCCATCCGCTTTTCCTCCGTGTTCCGGCGGGTCAGCCCGCCGCTTCCCTCGTTGCCTTGGCGGCGCTCGCGCGCCGGGTGCGGAAACGGAGCACGTACCCGCCGGTAATCCCGGCGATCGCCAGGGCCAGCAGTCCGTACTCCGTCGTCACACCGAGTAGATCCGACAGCGTAGTCTGCTGCCTCAGCGGTACGCGCCCCACCAGGGAATCTGCGGTGAACAGGCTGGTGGAGGCCATGATCGAACCGTCGGGCGCGACGATCGCGCTGACCCCGCTGGTCGCCGAGACGACCACCGCACGACCGTGCTCGACCGCCCGCAGCCGCGACATCGCCAGCTGCTGATAGCTCATCTCCCCTGGTCCGTACCAGGCGTTGTTGGTCGGCACGACGAGCAGTTCGGCGCCGTCGGCGACCGATTCCCTTGCCGGATAGTCGAACGCGGTCTCGTAGCAGATGAAGACCCCGACCTTGGTCCCCGCGACCGACAGGGCGGCGTTGGCACCGTCACCCGGTGTCATGTTCGCGACGCTGTCGACGAACGGCGTCACCAGCTTCGCGAGCTCACGGGCGGGGACGTACTCGCCGAACGGGACCAGTTGCTGCTTGGCGTAGCGCTGACCGGGCCCGGTGACCGGATCCCAGACAAGCGCGGAGTTCTGCGCCGTGCCGTCGGGCATCCGGACGAGCGCGCCGATGATCGCCTGTGTCCCGTAGTCCCGGACCATCTGGTCGACGCCGGCGTCGCCGGTGCGCATCGCCATCGCGGTCTCGGGCCAGATCAGCAGATCGACCTTGGTGTTGCTCGCCTTGAGCTTTTCGAGGAGCCGGGCGCTCTCGGCGAGGTGGTTGTCGCGGAGCTCGTTGCGGCGGCCTTCCAGTGCCAGCCCGATGTCGGGGGCGTTGCCCTGCACCGTGGCGACGGACAGTTCGCCGTCCTGGGCCTCGGTGCCGATCGTCGGCCACACCGCGAGGCCTGCCACCACCGGCACCAGCGTCAGAACCGACGCGGCCACCAGTGAACGGCGCGGATCGGCGCCCTTCAGGCGCAGGCACAGCGCGGCGAGGCCGAAGCCGGTCAGCACGACGGCGAGACCGACCAGCGGAGCGCCGCCCACCGAGGCCAGCGAGAGGAAGGCGCCTTCGGGCTGGCTGAACGCGACGCGGCCCCACGGGAACCCGCCGAAGGGGAACCACGCGCGCGGTGTCTCCAGCGCGATGATCACCGCCGCCGCCCACAGCGGCCCGAGCGGCAGCCTCCACACCACGGTGGCGAAAGCCCCGCCGAAACCGAGATACACCGACAGCGCCATCGCCAGCCCGAGCCACGGCCACGGACCGAAATCCGGGCCGAGGAAGTCCTGCAGCCAGGTCAGCAGCGGCAGGAAGAACGCCACCCCGAACACGAACCCGTAGCCGAACGCGCCGCGGAACCGGCGTCCGTGCACCACCAGCGCGAAGCCGGTGAACGCCAGCGGGGCGAGCCACCACAGCGGGCGCGGCGCGAAACTCAGGTACAGCGTGAAACCCGACGCCGCGGCGATGAGGAAACGCACGAGCCAGGCGCGGGAGAACCGCTTCCTGGGCACCGCCTCGGGATCCGGATCGGTCACGGTCGTGGACACTCCTGAACCCTAGGCCGTGCGGGTGAACGCGTCGTGGATGACCTGTCCGTCGCGGACCGTACGCAGACAACGCGGCAGCGGGGCGCCTTCTTCGAGGTTCGGCAGCGGGGGCACGCCCGCCCGCGGGTCGGTCGACCAGCGCTGCACCCGCGAGTCCGGCGTCGCGACGACCAGGTCCGTGGCGTCCCAGACCGCGTAGTGCGCGGGAGCGCCCGGGACCAGGCTGCCGGTGACGCCGTCGTTGACCCCGGCGGCGCGGTGCCCGGCGCGGGTGTGCGCGGTGAAGGACGCGCGAGCGGACAGTCCCGAGCCGGGGGTGCGGTGGTAGGTCCCGGCTCGGACGGTGGCCCACGGGTCGACCGGCGTGACAGGGGCGTCGGAGCCGAACGCGAGCAGGAGCCCTTCGGCGGCCATGGCGGAGAACGGGTTGAGTTTCGCGGCCCGTCCGGCGCCGAGACGGTCGGTGTACATGCCGTGCGCGCCGCCCCATTCCGCGTCGAATTGCGGCTGGACGGAGGCGACCACACCCCAGCCCGCGAGCGCCCGCGCCTGTTCGGCGTCGATCATCTCGACGTGTTCGAGCCGGTGGTGCGTGGCCGCGAGCGCGCGTTGGCCGACGGTCTTCTCCGCGAGGCGGAACCCTTCGACAACTTCGGTGACAGCGGCGTCGCCGATGACGTGGAACCCGGCCTGCAAGCCCGCTTCGGTGCAGGCGGCGACGTGCTCGGCGATGGCGGGGGCGTCGAGGTAGAGCGTCCCGGAGGTGCCGTGCGCGTCGGCGTAGGGCTCGTGCAGGGCGGCGGTTCGGGAGCCGAGGGCGCCGTCGACGAACAGGTCACCCGCCACTCCCCTGGCACCCAGCGCGCGGGCCCGGTCGATTCCGCCGCGCTCGCCCCAGTAGCCGACGACCTCCGGCAGTCCCGGTTCCGCGGCGAGGGCGAGCAGGTCGGTGAGGTCTTCGGCACCGGAGATGTCCGGGCCCGCGCATTCGTGGACGCTGACGACTCCCCGCGCGGCGGCTTCGGCGAGGAACGCCCGCTGGGCCTCGCGTCGCTGGCCGGGGGTGATCGCCTCGCGCATCGCGGCGCGGACAAGGTGATGGGCGTCGCGGGTCAGCGGTCCGTCTGCCGACCAGCCCGCCACGTCGTGCACGCCGGGCGCGAGGGCGACGAGCGCGCTGGACACGAGGGCGGAGTGGACGTCGACGCGGCTGAGGTAGACCGGGATTCCGTTCGCGGCCTCGTCGATCTCCGCGCGGCTGGGCAGCCTGCCGTCGGCCCAGCGTGACTCATCCCAGCCGTGCGCGACGAGCACCTGTCCCGGTCGCACGGCGGCACGGACCGCGGCCAGCAGTTCGGCGGCACCGCGGATGTTCGCGAGGTTCAACCCGGTCAGGTGCAGCCCGGTCGCGGTGGCGTGGACGTGCGCGTCGACGAACGCGGGGGCGACGAAGGCGCCGTCGAGGTCGACCGTCTCGGCGTCGGGATGCAGCGCCTTGGCCGGGCCGTCCTGTCCCACCCAGACCACGGTGCCGTCCGTGATCGCCATGGCGGTGGCGTCGGGCGCGGACGGGCTGTAGATGCGCCCGCCGAGCAGGAGTGTGGTTCGCGCGTTGGTCACGCTTCCGAGTTTGCAGCGTGGGGGTGATCACGATGTGGTTAGGGTCGGTGAAATGAGCTGGGGAGCCGGATTCACCAAGTCAGCAGCCGATCGTGCCGTCGTCGGGACCACTTTGTCCGCGGCGCTGGGGCTCGGGGCGGTGGTCGTTTTCACCGCGGTCCGTGACACCGCGATCCTGCGGCCGTTGATCGCGTTGGCCGCGCCGTCGAGGTGGCCGTCGGACCTGGTCGTGCCCTCGCTGTTTCCGGTGGCCGCGGTGCTCGCGGCCGTGTTCCTCACCCGGTGGTGGCCGTGGCTGCTGGTGGCGGGAGTCGTCCTGTCCTCGCCGACCGCCGTGGTGCATCTGTTCCCGGAGCTGGGCGATCATCCGTCGCTGGTGACCGTCGCGTTGGCCGGTCCGCCGGTGGTACTGCTGGCCGTGCTCGCGGCCGCGCAGGATCTCCTGCGGCGGGGTGCCAGGACCGCCGGGCTCGTACTCGTCGGGCTCGCCGTGGGGTCCCAGTTGTTCGCCGCGAGCCTGGCGGGCGCGTCATGGCTCATGCTCGCGGCCGGTGGCCTGGTCTGGCATCTGGTGCTCACGGCGCTGAGTGTCGCCGGAGCGGTGCTGGCGGTGCTCACCCGTGGTGCGCGCGCCCAGGATCCGGAGTGGCCGGAGCCGCGTCCGCTGTCGGCGCGCTTCGGTGTGGGCGCGGTACTGGCGGTGTTGCTGCCGATGGCCGCGCACCTGATCGACGTCGAGACGGTGAGCAGGGTGCTCGACGTCTCCGCCGCGTCGATCGCCAGGCATCCGGACGTCACCGTGGCGATCGGCGGCGTCGTCGTGCTCGTCGGCGGGGTGATCGCGTGCGCGGTGGCCGGTTCGCGGGCGTTCTTCGCCGCGGCGACGTCGGCGAGTGTGCAGGTGGGCGCGATGGCGCCGCTGCTGCTTGCCGTGTACTCGGTGGCGTTCCAGCCGGTGCTGAGCTGGCTGGCTGCCGTGGTGGGCGTCGCCGCCGGATGCCTGGCGGGAGCGTCACGGTGGCGGGTCGGATTCGCCGTCGGCGGGGCGGTGCTGTCCGCGCTCGTGCTGGCCGTCCTGGATCTGGGGACCGGTGGAGTGCCGGAGAAACTGATCGACCACGAGGCGGTGATCCCCGGCGCGCTGCTGCTGGCGCTGCTGTGCGCCACCGTCGTCGCCGTGATCGTCACCACCGGCCCCCGGCTCGCCGAGCACAACGCGGTCATGCCCGTCCTCGGGCCGCTGGCTTCGGTCCTGGTCTTCGGTGGTGCCGCGGCGATGCTCGCGCTCCAGGCGCGGGACCAGGACGAGACACCGACCGTGCTCCAGCCGGTCCACCACCTCGGCTTCTCCGCCGGCCTGCTGTTCCTCGCCGCCGTGCTGGTCGCGGGCGTAGCCGCCTACGAGCACCTGCGAACCCGATCACCGGCGGAGCCGGCCGCCGTCTGACACACCACGGTCGGCAGGAATATTTACGTCTTCGGAACGATGTGACAGGATATTTTCACGCGTTTCCGACGACGAGGAGTACAAGTGACTGCGATCCAGCAACCGACCTCGCCGGTGGCCGCCTACGATCAGCCCTACGACTACACCCGAGTCGAGCTGATCGAACCCGACTGGCGCCGCTTCCCCGGCTGGCACGACGTGACCGAGGCAGAGTGGCGAGACGCGCAGTGGCAGCGAGTGCACTGCATCCGTAACGCCAAGCAGCTGCGTGCCCTGATGGGCGACCTGCTCGAGGAGCGCTTCTACGAGGACATGCTCGCCGACCAGCGCGAGATGGCCACGATGTCGATGCTGCTGCCGCCCCAGATGATCAACACGATGGCACCCAACGCGGGTACCGACCCGGCGAAGGTCACCGAGGCCTGGTACGCCGACCCGATCCGCCGCTACATGCTCCCGGTGCGCAGCGACCGCGACACCGAATGGCCGAGCCATCCGCACTCCGAGCGCGACTCACTGCACGAGGCCGAGATGTGGGTGGTGGAGGGGCTGACCCACCGCTACCCCACCAAGGTCCTCGCCGAGATGATCTCCACCTGCCCCCAGTACTGCGGGCACTGCACCCGGATGGACCTCGTCGGCAACTCGACCGAACAGATCGAGAAACACAAACTCTCGCTCAAGCCGGTCGACCGCCAGGACGCGATGATCGACTACCTCAAGAAGACCCCCGGCGTACGTGACGTCGTGGTCTCGGGCGGCGACGTCGCCAACGTGCCGTGGCCGCAGCTGGAGTCGTTCCTCATGCGGCTGATGGACATCGACACCGTCCGCGACATCCGGCTCGCGACCAAGGCGCTCGCCGCCCTGCCGCAGCACTGGATCCAGCCGAAGGTCGTCGAAGGCCTCGAACGCGTCGCCGGCACCGCGCAGCGCCGCGGCGTCAACCTCGCCATCCACACCCACGTCAACCACGCCCAGTCGGTCACCCCGCTGGTCGCGGAAGCCGCCAGGACCGCGCTCGACGTCGGCGTCCGCGACGTGCGCAACCAGGGCGTGCTGATGAAGGGCGTCAACGCGACCCCGTCCGAACTGCTGGATCTCTGCTTCGCCCTGCAGGGCGAAGCGAATATCCTGCCGTACTATTTCTATATGTGCGACATGATCCCCAATGCCGAACATTGGCGGGTGTCCGTGCACGAAGCACAGGAATTGCAGCACGCGATCATGGGGTATTTGCCGGGCTATGCCACGCCGCGAATCGTGTGCGACGTGCCTTATGTGGGCAAGCGCTGGGTGCACCAGCTCGCCGAATACGACCGCGAGTTGGGTATTTCCTACTGGACCAAGAACTACCGCACCGGGATCGAACACGAAGACCCGGAAGCCTTGCAACGGCGTTACCCCTACTACGACCCGATCTCGACCCTGCCCGAGGCCGGTCAGCGCTGGTGGCGCGACCAGCCCCGGACGGCCTGACCAGCCGGCCCGCCAGGTAGGTCCCCGAGGGGGGCGTTTGAGGCTCATGTGCGAGCTTCAAACGCCCCCCTCTGCCGTGCGAAGTGGTGGACACGGAATTATGCGCTGTCCACGCCGCGGCTCCTTTAGTCCCGTGGCTCGACACGGAGAGCGTCGACGTCGGAAACCAGCCTGAGCTGATCACCTTCCGGCTGGGCACCGCCGATCGTCAGAACCGTCCCGTCCTCTTCCGTGGCGCACTCATTCGAGCCTCTCGCCAAGGGCAAGAGGACATCGAGGAGCCGCCATTTCCCCGCCTCGATGTCGAACAGCTCAGTGCTCCGCCTCGGTCTCGCCCTGTCTTCTCCGGCCGCGAGTTCGCCACCTCCCACCACGGCCAGGAACCGCCTTTTCCCGATCTTCGTCCCGATCGCCCCCTGCAGCAGACGCGATTGCTTCAGTGGACTCAGGATCTCCCATTCATCGGCCTCGTCGTCGTAGCGCTCGACTGTCGCCAAGGATTCACCGACCGGCGACTGTCCACCGATCGCGTACAGATACCGTCCCGATGCCACCAGGCGATGCCGCCATTTCGGAACTCGCATCGGAGCGACCTCGGTCCATTTTTCTCGCGCCTCGTCGAGGATCAGAACGGACTTCGTCGGCCCCTCCTGATCGTCGCCGGTCTCGGCGAAACCACCCGCGACGTACACCACTCCGTTGAGCGTGGCCGCCGCGGGCGCTCCTCTCGGCACGGGCAGGGAAGTCCCCGTCTCCCATGCTTTCCCCACCGTGTCATACCTCTCCACGACCTTCTGGGCCTCGTTGACGCCACCGATTCCGCCGATTCCGCCGATGGCGTAGATGTGGTCCCCGACCGCGGTGGCGGCGAGATTTCCCCTCGGTGTCCGCATCGGTGACAGGTTCTGCCATCCCCCGGAACCCGACGTCCGCCGGACTTCGACGGAATCGAGGAAAAGGTCCTGGGTGAACCCGCCGATTGTGTGAATCCACTTGCCGACCGTCACCACGGCATGTCCGGCACGAGCGACATGCAAGGGCGGACGGGAAACCCACTTACGGCGGGAATCGTTTTCTTCCGCGCTTTTCTCGGCCATGGCACCTCCTTGAATGGACTTGCCATTAACAGTCGAGCCTCGCTTCACGGCGTCACGCCATCCGCGAGAAGTCATGCGAATGGCCCAGCATGAAGCCGGTTCCCGCCCCGCGGCGGACGAGGACCGAAAGTTCCTCGAAACTCTTTGCCCGGTGACGCCGCGCCGTGTTCTGCTGCTCGCGGTAGGTGAACATCATCGATTTCGTCCAGGTCACCGAAGACTTGGTTCCCGGTGCCGGCCTTGTCGGCGGGGACATGTCCCGAGGTGGGCATCCCCTGGGCGGCGCCCGGGAGGAGAACACGGATGGCAAGAAGTTCGTCGGAACTGCACGGTAGGCGGTGGTGGCGGTCATCGGTCGCGCGGATTCTGGCGGGAGTGGCCAGCGTGGCCGTCACGGCCACCGTGCTGGTGACGGCTCCGGGCGCTGACGCCGCGGCCAGCACGCTGGGGGCGGCGGCCGCGCAGTCCGGCCGGTACTTCGGCACCGCGATCGCCGGCGGGAGGCTCGGCGACTCCGCCTACACCACGATCGCGGCACGCGAGTTCAACATGGTGACGGCCGAGAACGAGATGAAGCCCGACGCGACCGAGCCCAACCAGAACCAGTTCAACTTCTCGGCGGGCGACCAGATCTACAACTGGGCGGTCAGCCGGGGTCTGCGGGTCCGCGGTCACACTCTCGCCTGGCACGCCCAGCAGCCAGGGTGGATGCAGAACATGAACGGCAGCGCCCTCCGCAGCGCGATGATCAACCACATCCAGAAGGTCATGGCGCATTACCAGGGCAAACTCGCGCACTGGGACGTGGTCAACGAAGCCTTCAACGAAGACGGCAGCCGCCGTTCGTCGAATCTTCAGGGCACGGGCAACGACTGGATCGAGGTCGCGTTCCGGACAGCGCGCGCGGCGGACCCGTCGGTCAAGCTCTGCTACAACGACTACAACATCGACAACTGGAACTACGGCAAAACACAGGGCGTGTACAACATGGTGCGGGACTTCAAAGCCCGCGGCGTGCCGATCGACTGTGTGGGCCTGCAGGCCCACTTCACCGGCGGCAGTTCGGTCCCGAGCAACTTCCAGACCACGATCTCCAGCTTCGCGGCGCTCGGCGTCGACGTGGCGCTCACCGAGGTCGATGTCACCAACGCTTCCACCTCGCAGTACACGGCGCTGACTCAGGCTTGCCTGAACGTCGCGCGCTGCGTCGGCATCACCGTGTGGGGCGTGCGTGACAGCGACTCCTGGCGTTCCAGTGAAAGTCCCCTCCTGTTCGACGGCAACGGCAACAAGAAGGCCGCCTACAACTCGGTATTGAACGCCCTCAACGCCGGAAGCCCGACCACGACACCCACCACCCCGACCACACCCACGTCTCCGGGCGGGGGCGATTGCACCGCCACGCTTTCGGCAGGGCAGGCCTGGAGCGACCGGTACAACCTGAACGTTTCGGTCAGCGGCTCCTCCACCTGGACGGTCACCATGACCGTTCCGAGCCCCGCGAGGATCAGTGCCACCTGGAACATCAACGGCACTTGGCCCAGCAGTCAGGTCCTCGTCGCCAAACCCAACGGCAACGGCTCCAACTGGGGTGTCACCATCCAGCACAACGGAAACTGGAACTGGCCCAGCGTCAGCTGCAGCGCATCCTGATCCCGCCGAGTGAAGGCAAGTTGGTCAACTCGTCGACGGGATTGTCCCGCTCGATGGGGGCTGGTCCGGAAGCCCACGTCGCCGTGGGCTTCCGGCGGGGATCGCGGTGGGCAGGCGCACCCTGGGTCCGTAGGCTGTTCGCGTGTTCGACTCCGAGCTGGAAGTCTGCGGCGCCTGGCTCGTTCAGGACTGCCTGATCGCGAAGGGGAGCAAGCGTGACAGACGCACGACGGCGGTCCTATGTCGACGAGGTGGCCCGCCTCGTCGACTGGCAGCCTGGGGACTTCCAGCCTGAGCTGGACTGGGAGACTCTTGAGCGCGAGTTGGGGATCCCGTTGCCCAGCGACTATAAGGAGCTGATGGCTCGATTCCCGTCCGGCGCCTACCGGGACAGCATCGAGGTCGGCAACCCGGCGCAGAGTGCCGATGAACTCGCGACCGTCAAACGGGACAACGATCAGCTCCTGAGAATCTTCGCGGACGAGTACACCGGATATCTCAAGGACGTGTCCTATCGGCTGTTCCCCGAGGCCGGCGGGCTGTATCCATGGGGAACGCACGATGCGGGTGGCACATTCTGGTGGATCACCGACTCGGCCGACCCGGACACGTGGCGAATCGCCTACAACGACCGGGAGGACTGGCACGAACACGCGGGACCGATGTCGAAGGTCATCCACGACATTTTGACGAGCACTGGCACGGACAACATCCTGCAGTGGGATATGGCTGAGACCCCGGCAGGATTCACCGGGTTCGTGGGAGACCGGATGATCTCCTACCCGGCAACGTAAGTTTCCGGTCGGCCAGGCTGTTCGTCTTCTTCCTCCTCTGGTGCGCGCTTGCGGACCGGCTTCGCCGGTACCTCCTCCATCGGTTCCGGCTCCACCTCGTCGGACGGTCCGACGTTGATGGAGGCGATCTCCCACAACCCCAGCGACTTGTCGGCGTAGGCGCCGTTCTCCTCCATGCACCCCTCGACCAGCACCGCCAGCGGCTCCGGGAACCCGAACGGTTCCCGGCACAGGTTCAGCGGCCGCCAGTCGCCCGTCGTGATGTCGGTGTTGGTGCCCAGTTCGGTGAACGTCGTGGTGAGCAGGTACCGGGAGCCGCTCCGCCGAAGGTTGCGCAGCGCCCGCCCGATGTCGGCAAAGCTCAGGTGGACCAGGCAATCCCGGCACAGCACCAAATCCACCGTTGGCAGGGGATCTCCGGTCAGATCGAGCACTCGGAACTCCCGCACCGGATCGTCCCGGAAACGTGCGGCGTTCAGCTCGATCAGATCGGTGACGATGTCGGCCCCGACGTACCGATCGAGATCGAGATCGACCTCGCTGAGCCAGCCGAAGTCGCCGCACGGCAGGTCGAGCAGGGTGCGCACCTCGAAGCGGTCGAGAACACCCGGAAGCTGATCGCGCAGCTGCTGTGTCTGTACCGACTCGGAACCCGGCCCGGAAACCGACGAGGAACTCCACAACCGGGATCGGAAGATGTAGGTGAACCGATCCCGGTTCTCCATGCGCTCGAGCTCGTCGGCCACTCGTCGGAAGTTGCGCTGCGCTGTGGTGATCGGCCGTTCGTCCACGCCTCCATCGTAGAGCGACTCCGCCCTGGCAGCTACCGAGTCCACTGTGGACGGAGTAGCCTGGCCGCGGCCCGGCTGACTGAGGCTCGCATGCCCACTTCCGCTGAAGGGTCGTGAGTGATTTGGATGGGCTCTACGGATTGGGTCTCCGGTGCTCGTCAGCGACCCGTTCCCGCCTCCAGATCGAGCGGCTGGCGATCGGAGGACTGGAAGATCAGCACGTTGTTGATGTTCACCGTCCACTCGTCGACGAACCTGTCCGGGTGGTAGTAGGACAGCCGCACCTCCCGCATGTTCGCGGCGAGCATGCCGCTGGCGACACCGGTGAACGCCGGCCGGCCGGGCATCACCTCGACCAGCACCTCGTCCGCCAGCACCAGCCCGGGCCGCAACGACACGATCAGCGTGGGCGACACGGGAAAATCCGACCGGACGAGCACTTCCACTTCGAATCCGGACGGCCTGCCCGAAGCCGGCTTGATCTCGCCGAAGGCGACCGTCAACGGGCCGAACCGCAGCGGTCCGGGCGCGGTCGGCCGGACGACCACCTGCGCTGTCCTGTCCAGCCGCTCGTCGTCTTCGTATCCCGCGGGCAGGAGCAGGTCCACGTCGGTTTCCGGCCCGAGGTCCTGGCCGAGCCCGCGCGCGAGGGTCTCGGATTCGGCAAGCAGGTTGAGGGAAAGGTCCACCACGCCGTCGACCGCGTCGACGAGGTCGCTGCCCAGCTCGTCGATCCGTTCCTCGCGCCTGCTCCGCAGGCCCAGCCGGCTTGACCGGGTGAGCTGGTTCCGGGCCTGCTCATAGGCTTTGGGGCCGAAGAGCGGAAGCGACTGGGTCAGCGCCCGGAACGCCGCGTCGTTCAACGCGCTCAGCGCCGCGGGTACGGCGTCGGGACGGCCGGCGGAGAGGGAGCAGAGCGCCACGTACCGCTCTGCCACCGCGATCTGCAGCGGAGACTTGGCCGAAGCGGCCGCGGCGGCCTCGCGGAACCAGTCACGCGCGCGGGCCAGCTCGGTGGCCCGCGAGTTCTGCTCGGGCGCGGTGCTCGCGTCGCGCAGCGCCCGCTGCCCGGCGGCCAACGCGGTCGTGTATCGCTGGTCCAGCAACTCTTCGAGCTGACTGCCGATCCCGGCCAGCTGCTCGCTCAAGCGATCTTCGCTGGCCACCAACTCGCCCAGCAGCTCCGAAGCCAGCCCGCCGAGCTCGTCGTTCCCCGTGAGCGCCCGGACCAGCTGGGAAGCGCCGTATTTCGCGGCGATCGCGGCGATCGCGGTCAGTGGCTCCATCTGCCTCACCTTAAACCCATGACAGTCCGGCCCAGTCAGTCCAACTGGTAGCGGTAGATGAGGTGTGAACGACGGCGGCCGCGGCCCGGCACCGGGTCGCGGCCGCCGTGCGTCCGAGAGCGCCTGGTCGTCAGGCGAGCGCCGTGATCAGCCCGACCGTCAGCGCCGTCCGTTCCGGGATGTGCGACACGAGGACATGCTCGTCGCGTGCGTGGGCGCCGCCTCCGACGGCGCCCAGTCCGTCGAGCACCGGGCGGCCCAGTGCGGACACGAAGTTGCCGTCGCTCGCGCCGCCCACGGCGGTCTCCTCCAGCTCCCAGCCCGCTTCGACGGCCACCTTCCGTGCCGTCGCGAACAGCGCCCGGGATGGGGTGTTCTGCGTCATCGGCGGACGGTTCCACTCCCCGGTGACCGAAACGGTCACGCGAGGATCGGCGGTTTCAAGTCCGGTGAAAACCGCGTCGATCCGGTCCATTTCGGACGGTTCGGCGACGCGGACGTCGACGCCGCAGACCGCCTGGCCCGCGGTGACGTTACGGCCGGTACCACCGGAGATCGTCCCGACGTTGACCGTGGTCCCGTGTTCGCGCGAGCCCGCCGCGGCGAGCCGCCCGACGATCTCCGCGAGGCCATGGATCGCGCTCGCGCCCGCGTAGGGGTCCAAGCCCGCGTGTGCCTCGACGCCGGTGGCGGTCACGTCGAACAGGCCGACGCCTTTACGCGCGGTCTTCAGCTTCCCGTCCAGCGACGCCTCGAAGACGAGGGTGGCGAGCGCGCCGTCACTCGCGGCTTCGATGTAGGGCCGGGAGTGCGGGCTGCCGATCTCCTCGTCGCCGTTGAAGAGGAACTTGACCGACGGATGCGGAAGGCCGAGTTCGCGCAGCCCCCGCAGAGCCCAGACCGACTGCACCAGGCCGAGCTTCATGTCGAACGCGCCCGGCCCGGTGATCCGGTCGCCGTCGGCGGTGTACGGCCATCCGGCGAGCGTGCCGGTCGGCCAGACCGTGTCGTAGTGGCTCAGCAGCAGCACCGTGCCAGGCGCCGTTCCCGCATAGTCCAGTTCGAGCACGTCACCGCGCACCGCGTCGACGCGCCGTGCCTCGGTACTCGGTGCGCCGAGACGTTCGAAGACCCAGCTCCGGAGCGTGTCGAGGCCTTTGTCCAGCATCGGCTTGTCGTAGCTGTGCGTCTCCAGTTCGACGATCCTTCGCAGGTCGTCGAGCATGGACGGCAAGGCCTTCCGGGACCAATCCGCGTGTGACAAGGGAATCCTTTCTACCGAACGGGGGCGCCGGGGCCGAGCGGGATACCGAACACCCAGAACACGAAGAACAGCAACGTCCACACCACGAGCAGGGCGAACGACAGCGGGACCGTCATCGAGAAGAGCGTGCCGATGCCGGCGGAGCGGCGGTATCGCTGCAGGAAACCGAGCGCCATCACGAAGTACGGGCTCATCGGGGTGATGGCGTTCGTGCACGAGTCCGCGATGCGATACAGCGCCTGCGTGGTCTCCGGCGGTATGTCCAGCAGCATCAGCATCGGCACGAACACCGGGCCGATCAACGCCCATTGGGCCGAACCGCTGGTGACGATCAAGTTCACCAGCGTCACCACGACGAGGATGCCCAGCATGATCACCGGCCCGGACACTCCGGCGGTTTTGAGCAGGCCGGCGCCGTTGATCGCGGTGATTTCCCCGATGCCGGTCCATTTGAAGTAGGCGAGGAACTGGGAGATGGCGAAGAACAACACCAGGATCGGCGCCATCTCCCGGAAACCGTGCGCCATGAACCCCGGGATGTCGCGGCCGCTGGTCACCGTCCCGGCGACCTTGCCGTAGGCCCAGCCCGCGGCCAGGAAGCCCAGCGCGAGGAAGATCGAGATGGAGCTCAGCAGCGGTGACTCGACAATGCTTCCGTCCTTGCCCCGCAACGGGGAGGACGCGGGCAGCACCGCCAGCACCAGCGCGGCCACGAAGACGACCAACGCGATGAGCGCGGCACGCAGACCTCGTCGCTCCTGACGGCTGAGCTGGAGGGAGCCGAGATCGTCCTCGTCCGCGTCGTCGTCGACGGGCATCGCCTCGGCGCGTCGCGCGAGAACCTTCTCTGTCACGAGCGTGATCACCACGGCCAGCACGAGCGAGGACGCGAGCGAGAAGAAGTAGTTGGCCAGCGGGGTGACCGAATAGGACGGATCGATCGTCTGCGCCGCCGCCGTGGTCAGCCCGGAGAGGATCGCGTCGGTCGGGGTGATCAGCGGACTCGCGTCGTAACCGGCGGAGATGGACACGAACGCGACGACGATGCCCAGGATCGGGCTCCGGCCCACCGCGCGGAAAGCCAAGGCTCCCAGCGGAATCAGCACCACATATGCGGCGTCGGACGCGACGTGGGACACCATGCCGGTGAACGCCAGCGCGAAGGTCACCCACCTCGGGGAAACCTTCGAAACCCCGGACCGGAGCACGGCCGCGAGCAGACCGGACCGCTCGGCCACCGCCACGCCGAGCATCACCACGAGGATCGTGCCCAGCGGCGGGAACGACGTGTAGCTCTTGACCGCGTCCGTCACCATCATCCGCACACCTTCGGCGGACAACAGGTTCTTCGCCTCGACAGCCTTGCCTGTCGCCGGGTTCTGCGCGGACACGCCTGCCGCGCTGAGCCCCCAACTGGCCAGCGCCAAGACTCCGCTCAAGATCACGAAGAGCCAGAACGGATGCGGCAGCTTGTTGCCGAGCCGCTCGACGCCGTCAA
Organism: Amycolatopsis sp. NPDC039088; assembly: GCF_055598845.1. Taxonomy (NCBI): domain Bacteria; kingdom Bacillati; phylum Actinomycetota; class Actinomycetes; order Pseudonocardiales; family Pseudonocardiaceae; genus Amycolatopsis; species Amycolatopsis sp. NPDC039088. The sequence continues at coordinate 158,608 of NZ_JBVKAE010000012.1, forward strand.
GCGCGCGCAGCAGGAGGTTCATCGGACGTGAGGTGGTTCTTGCCTGACTGGAACTCACCGGCGCGGCTCCTTTCCCGATCGGAGGCCCATTACAAACTCCAGCGAACGAATAGTGCAAGCCGGATTGCAGATATGCACAGATCAGTCACAGGCGCTCGCAAGGTGACTGATACAGTCACCGCATGCTGACCGAGCCGGAACTCGACCTGATCGCGGCGCTCCAGATCGCGCCACGAGCTTCGGTCGCCGTGCTCGCCGAGGCACTCGGCGTCTCCGCCAGCACGGTGGGGCGACGGCTGGGCCGCCTCGAGGAACAGCGGATTCTCCGGGTGATCGGCCAGGTCGACTGGACGGCGAGGGCGCGCGGGAACCCACGGCACGTCTGGGTCACGACCGAACCGGGGGCGTCCGGTTCAGCGGCGAAGGCACTCGCGCGCTTCCCCGAGGTCCAGCTCGCGGCGGAGACGGCGGGCCGGTCGGACGTCTATCTGGCCGTGCACGTTCCAGACCGCGCACAGGCACGCGAGTTGCTCGCCGACCGCATCCCCGGCGTGGCGGGCGTGGCGGGCACCCATTCGGAACTGGTGCTGCGGGCCCTGACCAGGGCCGACTCCTGGCGTTTGCACCGGCTGAGCGAAGACCAGCAGGAAATCCTGTCCCGGGAACAGGTGGCGCCGGACGGCTTCGACGCCGGCGAAGTGGGCGCGGACGAGCGGCGGCTCATCGGGCTGCTGGCCGCGAACGGCCGCATCACCGCGGCGGAAGCGGCCCGCGTCCTCGATCTCAGCCAGTCCACCGCATACCGGCTGATCCAGTCGACACTGCGGCGCGGCATCGTCCGGCCGCGGGTGGAGGTCGAGCCCGCGCAGCTCGGCTACGAACTGGAAGCGGTCATCGCGCTGACCATCACCCCGGGTGCCATTCAGGCCGTGGCCGAGGAACTCGCGCGGCATCCGTCGGCGCGGTACGTGTCGATCGTCGCCGGCACCGCTTCGGTCATCCACCAAGGCGTGTTCCGGAACGAGGACGAGATGGCGGACTTCCTCACCCGCGACCTCGCTCCCCTGCCCGGGATCACCGCACTGCAGGTCTCCGTGGTGTTGCGCATGCTGCGCCGGTACTGGCTGTACCGCGAGGACGGCAGGTTCGCCCCGGACAGTGCCTGAGTCCGCGAGCAACGGATCAAGGACCTTTCATGACATGAAAGCAGAATGAAAGCGCTCTCAGGATTCTAGGGGTGCCTCGCCCGAAGTGGACGGGGAAGCAGATGACGCGAGTCCGTATCCGCCCCGACAGGTGCCTGGTCCGGGCGCTGTCGGCAGATCACGAGGGGATTGTCATGAGAGTTCGTTCGAGGGCCGTCGCATGTCTTGTGTCGGCGTTCATGATGCTCGCGCTGGCGTTCGTCGGCGCGGGATCCGCGGCGGCGGACCAGGCGAAATCCATCTCCGGGGCGTCGCCGGACGGCGGCGCGAGCTTCAGCGGGACGCTGACGTGGACCGGCCGGGGCAGCTTCAAGGCCGACATCACGTTGAAGGACGCGAAGTGCGACGGGAACCCCGTCTACTTCTACTTCATCATCAACAAGGGGTGGACGAGCGAGTGGCAGGGCAAGCGGCGCGACAACAACGAGGGCTGCGGCAAGACCATTACCTGGAAGGGCATCGCGGGATCTGACACCAACGGCATCTACGGTCCCACGCTGCGGGTGTGCACGGACATCCGGCCAGGGTCGGACTCTTGCGAGGAGTACGGCTACAACAACCCGTACTTCCCGTAACCGGCCTCACCCGCCGATCGGCTCGGGAGCCCGAGCCGATCGGCTCGGGAGCCCTTCGGGGGAGACGGTCAGGGGGTCAACGACCGCGGAACCGCGCGGCCAGCGCGGCGATCGGCGACCGTCGTGCCCGAACCGGGAGCCTGCCGGAAGTGATGTCCTCCAACAGGGTCGCGACGGTTTCCCCCGCACAGGTGCGGTTCGCGCCGATCCCGCCAGAGGGACCGCGTTTGATCCAGCCGACCACGTAGGCACCGCTGCGTCCGTCGACGCGGCCCGCGGTGTTCGGAATCGTGCCGAGAGCTTCGTCGAACGACAGACCCGGGACCGGCGTGCCGCGGTACCCGACCGCGCGCACGACCTGTCCCGCGGCGATTTCGACCGGCCCGTCCGGACCGGTGACGCGGAGGCCGCGCACCTGTGTGTCACCGACGATCCCGGTGGGAGCGGAGTGGAAGCGCAGGACGATCCGGCGTGCGTCCGCGACCGGCGGTGCGGTCCAGTCGACGGTCTCGCGGCCGAGATCGCGCAGCAGCTTGGCTTTTCCAGTGCCCGCGTCGATCGCGGCCGCGGTGCGGGGGTCCGCGTTGTCGACGACGAGCGGTACACCTGCCCGTTGTGCCAGCGCGAGCAGTTCCGGCGAGGTGTAGGCGGCGTCCTCCGGCCCGCGCCGGGCGAGCAGGACGACCTCACGGACCTTGCTCGTCCGCAACCGTTCCAGCGCGTGCTCGGCGATCGTGGTGCCGGCCAGACCGTCAGGGTCGGCGGTGAGGATCCGTGCCACGTCCAGCGCGACGTTGCCGGTGCCGACCAGCACGACTCGTTCCGCGGACAGCTCCACCGCGTTCGCGGGCACGTCCGGGTGGCCGTTGTACCAGCCGACGACGGTGGTCGCGGCGATGCTCCCCGGCAGGTCTTCGCCGTCCAGGCCGAGGCCGCGTGCGGAGGAGGCGCCGACGGCGTAGATCACCGCGTCGTGGCGCTCGGCCAGCTCGTCGACGGTGACGTCGCGGCCGACCTCGGTGCCCAGGCGCATCCGCAGCCGAGGGTGGTCGTGGAAGCGCGAGAAAGCCTCGCCGATCCGTTTCGTGGCAGGGTGATCCGGGGCGACACCGAAGCGGACGAGCCCGCCGGCGACCGGCAATCGGTCGATCAGGGTGACCCACGCGTTCGTGTGCAGCAGCAGATCCTCGACGGCGTACATACCGGCCGGACCGGTACCGACGACGGCGATATCCGGCGGCGCGAAGTCGCTCGGGATGGCCCTGTCGAAGGTCGGAGGGCCCCAGCGGTGGAAGTTCGGCGCGGGATCGGCCGACGACACGACCTCGCGGTCGGCGTAGTACTGCGCGTTGAGCCCCTCGTAGACCCGTAGTGGCCCGGTGAGCAGGTCGACCGGGAAGATCGCGTCGACCGGACAGGCGTCCGCGCAGGCCCCGCAGTCGATGCACGAAGCCGGATCGACGTAGAGCATCTCCGTGGTGCCGAAGTCGGGCTCGTCCGGCGTGGGGTGGATGCAGTTGACCGGGCAGACCGACACGCAGGTGGCGTCGTTGCAACAGGTCTGAGTGATCGCGAAAGCCATGTCAGATCAGGTTCGCTCGTTTGTAGAACACCAGGGCGGGCTTGGTGAGCAGGCCGCACGAGCCGAGGAACTCCATCAGCCCGGCGCAACTCGACCGCATCATCGCCTTGTGGTGTTCGTTGGCCTTCGCCTCGCGCTGCGCGCGCCGGGTGTCGAGCCCCGCGTTCTTGTAGACGTCGCGGTTGACCATGCTGCTGACGATGAAGTACGACGCGATCGCGACGACCAGCGCGTTGATCCGGCGGCGCAGGAAGCCCGCGCCCTCGAGCTGTTGACGCGTCTCTTCGCGGGCGAACTTCATGTGCCGGGACTCTTCGACGACGTGGATGTTGTTGATGGTCCGCACGAACGGGACCACCCGCTCGTCGCGCATCCAGTCGCGCTGCATCACGTCGAGGACTTCTTCGGCGACGAGGATCGCCGCGTACGCCGCTTCGCCGGTGGCCGTCGCCTTGAAGACGCGGCCGAGTTCGACGGCGAGCTTGCGCGGACGATACGGGGGCGCGCCGAGCTTCTCCGCACCGCGAGCGAACATGATCGAATGACGGCATTCGTCCGCGATCTCGGTCAGTGCCCACTGGAACGCCGCGTCGGTCGGATCCTTGGCGTAGAAATCGCGCAGCACCATCTGCTGCAGGATCATCTCGAACCAGATACCGGTGCTCGCGACCGAGGCGGCCTCTTGGCGCGTGAGCTCCTTCTGCTGCTCCGGGGTCATCTCAGCCCAGTAGCTCGTCCCGTAGAGGGTGCTCCACTCCGGGCTGGCGCCGTGGAAGTCCTTGTCCAGCGGCGTCTCCCAGTCCACTTCGGTGGCCGGGTCGTAGGACAGCATCGCGGAGGAATCGAGGAGTCGCCACGCGGTCTCGTGGCGGCCGGTACCGGCCGTCCCCGTGGTGCGCGGCACATCGGTGCTGGTCATACGGACCTCCCTGACTACGTCGGCTGGGTGTAGATTTAGGCGTTACCGTGGTTCACTGTTACCCAAGGTAACACCTAAATGGTGCGGTCGCGAGTGGGGGCGACGGACCGGCTCCACGGCCAACGAGGAGACCGCTCATGACCACGCCGCGCCGCATCGGCTCGTTCGATCACGACGGGCTCACCTTCGACGTCCGCGACACCGGCCCGCTCGACGGCGCCGTCGTCGTACTGCTGCACGGATTCCCGCAGACCGGCGCGTCATGGGCCGAGACCGCCGAGCTGCTCAACGAACGGGGATACCGCACGGTCGCGCCCGACCAGCGCGGCTACTCACCCCGCGCGCGGCCACGCGGTCGCTTCGCCTATCGGTCGAGCCGTCTCGTGGCCGACACTGTCGCGCTGATCCACGCCATCGGCGCCGGGCCGGTGCATCTGGTCGGACACGACTGGGGCGCCAACGTCGCCTGGGCGACCGCGGCCCAGCGGCCGGACCTGGTCAGCTCGCTGACCACGGTGTCGGTCCCCCACGCCGCGGCCTTCCTGCGCGCGATGCTGACCAGTGACCAACTCATCCGGTCCTACTACATGTTCTTCTTCCAGATCCCCTGGCTGCCCGAACTCGCCATCCTGCTGCGGCCGGGGCTACTGGACCGCACACTCGCGAAAACCGGGATGACAGCGGCCCAGATCGACCAGGTCCACCGGGAGATTCTCCTCGGCGGAGCCCTGACCGGCGGCCTGAACTGGTATCGCGCCATGCTCCTGCAGCGCCCGACGTCTCTGCCCACCCGGGTCTCCGTGCCGACCACGCACGTCTGGAGCGACGGCGACACGGCCTTGTCTCGTCGCGGCGCCGAACTCGCCGGCCAGTATGTCGACGGCGATTACCGGCTGGAAATCCTGACCGGTGTCAGCCACTGGGTACCCGAAGAGGCGGCCGCGACACTCGCTGACCTCATCGACCGCACCGCCACCGGCGAGCACCTCCAGACCGAGTGACCTGCGCCGCAGTTCGCGCGCCGGAGAACCCTGGCTGGCACCCTCGCCGACTTACCGGACGAGCGGGCGTGGCACTCCTGGTCACGCACGTCTGATGCGGCGGGTCCGTGGAGGCCTCCTTCTCTGCTCTCAAGGTAGGAAAGCGGCAAAGTCGGGACCCTGGCCTGTGGGAGGGTGACGGTTCAGCCGTTGACGGGATCGACGATGGAGGAATCGGGACACTCAACGTCCCGATTGCTCCATCGTCGCGACCTCACCACACCCTCACCTCGATCAGCTCACGCTTGATTGTCCTTAAGTGGCCCCACGCGGAGCCGGGCATGGAGACATCAATCAGACACCTGGCGACCGGTTTGGATCCTTTGTGGACCCTGAAGCCCGGTTGGGGTCCGGAATCAGGTCCGCACTCACTCGACTCTGCCGGACCCCTGACTCTCAAGGTGGGGCCCCGGCAAAGTCGTACAACTGCTGGTCCGTATCGCTCTTGGCGATCCGAAGGTCGTGCGTGCTGCCTGATTCCGGGCTGGTCGGCGCACCCTGAGTGTCCACAAGAGACACCACTGCCGGACTCAATGCCCGATTTGAGCACTTCACTTAGGGGTCGTGGGGGGTTTTTTTTTTTTTTTCCCCCCCAAAAAACCCCCCCCCCCCCCCCAACCCCTCCCCATCCGCAC
>NZ_JBVKAE010000012.1:164573-237872 GCF_055598845.1 Amycolatopsis sp. NPDC039088
AAAAAAACAGCGAGGACAACGAGGAGGGGGGGAGAGGATATCGGGGGGGGGGGGGGGGTTGTGGGGGGGGAAAAAAAAAAAAAAACCCCCCACGACCCCCACGCAGACCCGTACATATCGACATCAATCGGACACTCGGCCGCCAGGAAGTGTCCCCTGTGGACGCTCAGAACCCGATCGGTGCGCGCCTACCTGCCGCGGTCACCCGCACGAAGATCGACGAGTGCCGAAATCACCACTTGCAACCCACCCGGCCGGCGATTATGCGACTTTGCCGGGGGCCCTGACTCTCAAGGTAGGGAAGGAGGCCTTCGCGGAATCGCATCTCAAGTTCCAGGGACATCCCGCAACCAACCCTCCGCCCTTCGCCAGATGACCCCCAGATCGGCATCGGCAGTGCTCCAGGTGGTGGCGAGTGTGGTGCCGAGGTCGCGATACTTCCGCATGATCGCCACATGGGCGGGCAGCCCGACGAAACCACGCAGGCCATCGCGATCGCGCCACACCGAGACCGATCCCAGTCGCCGTCGCAGCGGTTCGGCCCACAGCCACTGGCCGATCGCCCCGGGCAGCCGAGGCCACTCGCGACCGAGCAGGTAACCGGCCCGATAGGCGCCTGGCGTGCTTCCAAAGCTGTCGAGCGTCAACGCGGTGACGCTGACCAGCACGTCTCCGGAATGATCCGCGGCCTGACCGATGATCCACTTGCTTTTGATCATGCTCGCTCCTCGCCTCAGCCCCAGATGACTGCACCTCGCTTATGATACGCGCATGCTTATAGTTAGGAGTGCGTGCCGCCTACCCCGTTGGCGCGCGGATGAATCCAACGGGACCGGGTGAACGACCAAGTGCATGCTTCCCGGTGACACCGCCCCGGTGAGGCTGCCGACCACGTCATCGTGTCGAGAAAATCGGGCATGAAGATCAAGTACCGCCTGCTGGCGCTCGCCGCGGTCATCGCCACGACCCTCACGACCGCTCCCCCGGCCTCCGCCATCGGCAGTCCTCGGCTCCTTCTCGGACAGGACTTTCCGGATCCCGACATCGTCAAGACCGACTCCGGCTACTTGGCCTTCTCCACGAGCACCGGCGCGGTGAAAGTGCCGTACGCGAGCGCTCCCGGGCCGGAAGGTCCTTGGCGGGTGGCCGGTGACGCTCTGGCAGCGGTTCCGAAGTGGGCCAAACCGGACGGCGGGTTCTGGGCTCCCGATGTCACCCGGCTTTCCGACGGCACGTTCCTGCTCTACTTCTCGGCGGCGGTGGCCACTGGAGGGGAAATGTGCATTGGGGTCGCGACGGCGGCGAAAGCCGAAGGGCCGTACACGCCCGCCGGGGAAAGTCCGCTGATCTGCGTACCCGGCGACGGCGGTGACATCGACCCCCAGACCTTTGTGGACTCCGACGGTTCGCGGTACCTGCTCTACAAAAGTGACGGCGCGGCGGTCGGCCCTCCCGCGGCGATCTGGTCGCAGAAGCTGCTCGCCGACGGACGGACCCCGACCGGCCCGCGTATCGAACTCCTCCGGGCGGATCTCAGCTCCGAAAAGGCGGTCGTCGAGGCACCGGCGGTGGTGAAGACCGCGAGCCGGTACCTGTTGTTCTACTCGGCCGACACCTTCCAGAGCTCCGGCTACCACACCGGATATGCCTCGGCACCCACATTGAACGGACCGTTCGTGAAAGCCGACGCACAGTTCCTGTCCACCGATCTGCTCGGCGGCAAGGTCGACGCACCAGGTGGGGCGGACGTCGTCGACGGTCATATCTACTTCCACGGCTGGCTCGGCGGCGGCCGCACGGCGCGTGGACTGTTCCAGCTGCCCATCGCGTTTCCGAACGATCTTCCCCAGCTCGGCTGAGCGCGCGTCCGTCTGGTGGGCCACGAACCACCCACGTGGCCGAACACCGCGCCGACCGGCCCGCCCTACGCTGAGGAGGCGTGCCCTGGACCGCGGCCGAACCAGCGAAGGTGAATCCGGCCGTGCCACAGGAGATCGATCGATGACCACCACCAAGGAACTCGACCCCACCCGGATCGACCAGATCGGCGAGGACCTGGACACGCTTCGCCGTCGCGTCGTCGACGACCTCGGCGCGGCCGACGCCGACTACATCCGTACCGTCGTCGCGGTACAACGGCTCTGCGAGTTGTCAGGGCGGACGCTGCTGTTCGCCGGCTGGTTCCCGCCTGCCTGGATCGCCGGCGTCGGCGCGCTGGCGCTGTCGAAGATCCTCGACAACATGGAGATCGGCCACAACGTCCTGCACGGGCAGTACGACTGGATGAAGGATCCCACCCTCAATTCGCGGACCTTCGAATGGGACATGGTCTGCCCGAGCGGGCAGTGGCGCCGCTCGCACAACTTCATGCACCACACCTACACCAACATCCTCGACAAGGACCGCGACGTCGGCTACGGCATCCTGCGGATCACCGAGGACCAGAAATGGCATCCCTACTACCTCGGCAATCCCCTCTACGCGGCCGCGCAGGCGCTGTTCTTCGAGTACGGCATCATGCTGCACGACCTCGAGGCGGACAGGATCGTGCAAGGACGCCGGAGCTGGTCGGACGTCCGGCCGCTGCTCGGTCCGATGCTCCGCAAACTCGCCCGGCAGACGGGAAAGGACTACCTGGTCTTCCCGTTGCTCACCGGCCCCTTGGCGCCGCTCACCCTGACCGCGAACGCCACCGCCAACCTGACGCGGAACCTCTGGGCGTTCGCGATCATCTTCTGCGGGCATTTCCCCGACGGCGCCGAGGTCTTCACCGAAGAGGAGAGCGAGAACGAGAGCCGCGGGCAGTGGTACCTGCGCCAGATGCTCGGTTCGGCGAACATCTCCGGCAGCCCGCTGTTCCATCTGCTGTCCGGCAATCTCAGCCACCAGATCGAGCACCACCTGTTCCCGGACATCCCCTCCCGCCGCTATCCGCAGATCGCCGCCGAGGTGCGGGAAATCTGCGAGAAGCACGGCCTGCCCTACAACACCGGCTCCCTTTCGCGGCAGCTCGGCTCAGTCGTCCGGAAGATCTTCCGGCTGGCTCTGCCGGGCAGGTGAAGGTCATCGTTCGGCGACGCGTTCCACCTTTCCGACCAGGAAGACGTAGGACAGGATCCCGGCGATCGTGATCACGGTCATGTAGGCGAAACCGGGCGCGAAACTGTCGTCGGTGACGATCAGCCCGATCACGATCGGCGTCGCGATCGACGACAGATTCCCGATGAAGTTGAACATCCCGCCGGTGAGCCCGAGCAGCCGCTGCGGAGCCAGCGCCGACACCAGCGACCAGGTGATCGACGCGAGTCCGTTCCCGAAGAATGCCACCGACAGGATCACGATGACCATCGCGGTCGAATCGGTGAAACTCGCGGTCACCATCACCGTGCTCAGCAGCAGTCCGGCGATGATCGGCCCCTTGCGCGCCACACCGAGCGAAGCACCGCGCCGCACCAGGAAGTCCGACAGGACACCGGAAGTCAGCACCCCCGCCAGCGCGGCGATGAACGGCAGGGACGCCAGGAAGCCGGACTTGATGTAGTCCATCTCCCGGTACTCCACGAGATAGGTCGGGAACCAGGTGAGGAAGAACCAGAGCGTCGAAGTCAGGCAGAACTGGCCGAAATAGATGCCCCACAGCTTACGTCGGCTCAGCACGGTCACGAGATCCGACTTCGAGATCCGTGTCCGCTCCCGGGGCAGGTCCACCAGTCCGCCGCCGGACCGGATCAGCTCGACCTCGGCGTCGTTGGCCCGCGAATCCCGCGGCTCCCGGTACCCGGCGTACCAGAGCACCGCCCACAGGATCCCGACCAGCCCGGTCGCGACGAACACCCAGTGCCACGAGAGCATCGTCTGCAGCCACGACAGCACCGGGGTGAGCAGCGCGAGACCGATGAACTGGCCCGAGGTGTAGAAGCCGATCGCGGTGGCCCGCTCGCGTTCCGGAAACCAGACGGTCGCGATCTTGCTGTTGATGGGATAGGCGGGTGCTTCGAAGGCGCCCACCATGAGCCGCAGCACGATCAGCGCCACGAAACCACCGATGATCCCCATGAAGAACGTCGCGAGCGACCACAGGACGAGGCAGACCGGGTACAGCAGCCGCGGCGGCATCCGGTCGACCAGCCAGCCGCCGGGCAGCTGCAGCGCGGCATAGGTCCAGCCGAAGGCCGACAGGAGCAGACCCTGCTCGGCCTTGGTCAGCTCGAGTTCACCGGCGATCGCGGGCATCGCGATCGACAGGTTCGACCGATCGAGATAGTTGATCACCACGGTGACGAACAGCATCAGCGCCACCAGCACCCGGAACCGGGACGGACGAGTGGCGAGAGCGGGACCGGCGGGCGAGGTCCGGGTCATGGCGCTCACCACTCCGCGAACGAGCCGTCGGCGTGCCGCCACACCGGGTTTCGCCAGCGATGTCCCTCGGCGGCTCGTTCGGCGACGTACTCCTCGTTGATCTCGATGCCGAGTCCCGGTCCGCGAGGGATGGCGACCTGGCCGTCGTCGTAGGTGAACACCGCCGGATCCGCCAGGTAGTCGAGCAGATCGTTGCCGGTGTTGTAGTGGATGCCGAGGCTCTGTTCCTGGATCGTCGCGTTGTAGCACCCCGCGTCGATCTGCAGGCAGGCCGCCAGCGCGATCGGCCCGAGCGGGCAGTGCAGGGCAAGCCCGACGTCGTAGGCCTCGGCCATATGCGCGATCTTGCGTGCCTCGGTGATCCCGCCGCAGTGCGACGGGTCTGGCTGGATGATGTCCACCGCCCCGGACGCGAGCACCGCTTTGAAGTCCCATCGGGAGTACAGCCGCTCGCCGAGCGCGATCGGGATCGGCGAGGAGCGCAGGACGTCGGCGAATCCGTCGACGTGCTCGGACAGCACGGGCTCCTCGACGAACATCAACCGGTACGGCTCCAGTTCACGCAGCAGGACCTTCGCCATCGGCTTGTGCACGCGGCCGTGGAAGTCCACCCCGATCCCGACGTTCGGGCCGACGGCCTGGCGTACGGCGTCCACATTGGCCACACACCGGTCGACCTTGTCCCAGGTGTCCAGATAGGACAGTTCCTCGGTGCCGTTCATCTTGACCGCGGTGAAACCCCTGTCCACCACCTCGCGCGCGGCGCGGGCCGTCTCCGCGGGACGGTCGCCGCCGATCCACGAGTAGACCTTGATCCGGTCGCGCACCCTGCCGCCGAGCAGTTCGTGCACCGGCACGCCGAGCGCCTTGCCCTTGATGTCCCACAGTGCCTGGTCGATACCCGCCAGCGCGCTCATGTGGATGCCGCCGCCCCGGTAGAACCCGCCGCGGTAGAGCACCGTCCACAGATCCTCGATCTGGGTGGGATCCCGGCCGATGAGGTAGTCGGAAAGCTCGGCCACCGTGGCGGCCACCGAGGCGGCGCGGCCCTCCAGGACCGGTTCTCCCCAGCCGGTGACGCCTTCGTCGGTTTCGATCTTCAGGAACGACCAGCGAGGCGGTACCTGAAATGTCGTCATTGACGTGATCTTCATGGTTTTCCCTACTCCTGATGCCAAATCCGGGAGAGTGCGGCCGCGCGGACACCGACTTCCCCGGCGGTGTCCCCCGGCCGGTAGAGGCAGGTGCCCAGTCCGGCCCCTGCCGCCCCGGCCGCGGCCCAGGCCGCCAGGTTGGTCTCGTCGATCCCGCCGACCGGCAGGAGCCCGACGTCGGGCGGCAGTACCGCGCGCCAGGCCTTCATCCCCCCGATGCCGACCGCGTCGGAGGGGAAGAGTTTCAGGTTCCGCGCTCCCGCGGCGAGCGCCGCGAAGGCCTCGGTCGGCGTCGCCACGCCCGGGTACGGCGTCAGACCGGCGTCGACGGCGGCGCAGATCACCGCCGGATCGCAGTTCGGGGCGACGATCAGCCGAGCGCCGGCGTCCCTTGCGCGGACGACGTCGTCGGTGGAGAGCACGGTGCCCGCGCCGATCGAGCACCGGTCGCCGAGCGCGTCGGCGAGCAGCCGCACGCTCGCGAACGGCTCGGGCGAGTTCAACGGCACCTCGATGGCGGGGAACCCCGCGTCGGCGAGCGCGCGGCCGATGCCGACGACTTCGCCCGGGGTGACGCCGCGCAGGATCGCGATCAAGCCGGTCACGGTTTCACTGTCCTTTCGAGACGGTCTTGGTTTTTGCCGGACACCAGCCCGGCGGCCGAAGCGATCCGCCACAGTCCCCGGGCGGTGCACTCCTCGGTCAGCACCGTGGCGTCCACGCCCCTGTCGGCGAGCGCGAGCGCGTAGCGGCGGCACAGCTCGCCGGCCCCGCACAACACCAGATGCGGATCCGAATCCGGGAGCAGATGGGAGACCTCGTCGGCGATGAGCACCCCCGACAGGTAGTCGGCCACCGAAGCGGGCTCCAGGATGCCGTCGAGGACGAGGGGGCGGGCGCCGAACGCCTCGGTGGCGAGACCTCGTGACCGCCGCCCCGCGGCCAATCCGCGAGCGAACGCCGCGTCGTCGCGAACGGGCTCGGCCGCCGTGCGGGCGAGAATGCCGTGGGCGGTCAGCAGGCCGTAGAGCTCCCCCGTCATCGCGGTGGCGAACCCCGTCACGGTGCCGCCGTCGACGCGGACCCATTTGCTGTGGGTCCCCGGCAGCACCACGGTGACCGGCCCGCCGGTTTCGCCGAGCAGGTCCAGCACCCCGACGAGCTGGGTCTCCTCCCCGCGGATCACGTCACCCGGCGTTTCACCCGAAGCGATCCGCAGGCCGGGGACGAGATGGACCATCCCGTCGCGATGAGCGACCGGCACGAGCTCGGTGAAGTCCAGAAGGGTGGGCACGGTGCGATAACCGGTGTCGGCCCAGCCCTGCGCGCTGCCCACCATGCCGCAGGCGATGACCGGCACCCCGGGGAACGCGCCGAGCCAGTCGCCGCAGACGTCCCGGAACGCCGCTTCGTAGGCGGCCGCCCTGGCACGCGGATCGTCGAGCTCGACGTCGGCGGTCGTGACGATCAGCCCGCGCGCCGAGCGGCGGGCGTCCAGGATCTCCCCGTCGGCGCCGAGAAGCCAAGCCCGCTGACCGGTGGTTCCCCAGTCGAGGGCGACCAGGCCGGGCTCCGTCTCCGTCATGGGACGACACTGTGCGGTCCGATTCCCGATAATGCGAACGGCGTCCCTATATGTAGGATCGCGCCGTGGCCGAAACAGCACCGCCCGGAACCCAGACCCTCGCCCGCGGCCTCGCGGTGATCCGCGCCGTCGCCGAGGGCGCGACCGATCTGCGTTCCCTCGTCGACCGCACCGGACTCGGGCGCAGTACCGCGCACCGGCTGGTCCAGCTGCTGGTCAGCGAGGGCTACCTGCGTGGCGGGCGCGACGGCTACACCCTCGGCCCCACGCTGATCGAACTGGGCTTCCAGGCGTTGCACGGCAATCCGTTGCCGGTGGTGGCCAGGCCGGTGCTGGAGGAGCTGTCCGCCCAGCTGCGCGACACGGTGCACCTCGCGGTCCGGGACGGGGATTCCGTGCTGTACCTGGACAAACTGCCGGGCTCACGGGGTGCGGAGATGCGCTCGCGGATCGGGCACCGGATGCCGCTGACCCGCACCGGCGTCGGCATGGCACTGCTGCTGGACTCGGCGCCGGAATGGCGGACGCGATACGAGGCGGAGGCGCCCGCGGAACCCGACCAGGTCCGACCCAAGGACCTCGAAGCGTTCCTCGAACGCATGCGGGAGTACGCCGAGGCCGGGGTGGCGCTCGATCTCGAAGACAACGAACCGGGGATCCGCTGCGTGGCGGCGCCGATCCGGGACGCGACCGGCGAGATCGCGGGCGCCGTCAGCGTGTCCGCGACCCGGCCGTACATGCCCACCGCCCGGATGCGGGGCCTGACCGGGGTGGTCGGCCGAGCCGCACAACAGGTTTCGGCGGGATTGGGCTACCGCGGACACTGAGTTTCCCCGGAACGCGAATCGCAGGGTGCCCCCTTCCGCTCGGCGTCTCCTTTGTATACATTGCATGCAATGGATGTCTATCAGGAGGTCCGCGGTCTGATCGTGCTTGGCACGTATCCCGCCGGCCGGCCGGTCACCGAACTGGAGCTGTGCGAACGGCTCGGCGTCAGCCGCACGCCGGTGCGGGAAGCGTTGCGACGGCTGGAGAGTGACGGCCTGGTACGTCCGGCGAGGCGCGGCGTGACCGTGGTCGAGCTGGACACCAAAGCACTGCGGGACGTCTACCTCATGCGCGCCTCCCTGGAGGCGTTGACCGCCGAGCTGGCCGCACGACGACAGCGGGACGGCGAGCTGTCACCGGCGAGCCTCACCCGGCTCGCCGAACACGCCGATCTGGCCGATCAGGCCACGCGGCGAGGGGATCTCGTCGCGGGTGTCCGGCACAACCGGGAGTTCCACCGGTACGTCGCCACGCTCGCGGACAACCAGGCGGTACTGGAGGTGCTGGACCGGATCTGGGACCAGATCACCGTCTCCACGAGGGCCTCGTTGTCCGTGCCCGCCCGGCCGATCCTGGTGGACGGCGAGCACCGGCGGTTGATCGAAGCCATCACCGGCGGCGATCCGGCGGAGGCCGCCGCCCACGCGCGCGAGCACGTACTGGCCACGATGTCCGTCCTCACCGAACAAGGAGAAGAAACGTGAACAGGCAGCACGACTATCGGGTCACGGTGCGCTGGAGCGGCGACACAGGAGCCGGCTACCGAGGCTACGGCCGGGACCATGACGTGCTCGTCGACGGCAAGCCGCCGCTGAAGGGCAGCGCCGACCCCGCCTTCCGCGGCACCCCCGAGCGGTGGAACCCGGAGGAGTTGCTGGTCGCCTCCCTGTCGGAGTGCCACATGCTCACCTTCCTGTCGCTGTGCGCGCGGGAGGGAGTCGTGGTCACCGGCTACGTGGACGCCGCCAGCGGTGTCATGCGGGAAGAGCCGGGCGACAGCGGCCGGTTCACCGAGGTCGTGCTGCGGCCGGAGGTGACCGTCGCCGACCCGGCCGCGATCGAGCGGGTCGAGGCACTGCACAAGCAGGCGCATGACAAATGCTTCATCGCCAACTCGGTGAACTTCCCCGTCCGGCACGAGCCGGTCACCGCCGGTTCGTGACCGCGGCGCGGTAGCGGGTGCCGGGCGAAATCCCACCCGGCACCCGCACCTCGTCAAGACCGGCCAGGTGCGAGCAGCGGTCCTTCGTACCGCAACGTATCGCCCTCGCCGTACACCCGGACCGTCAGCTCGGGTGGCTCCCACGGCGCGAAGACCTCGTCGACCGTCCGGGGTGCCGGCCCCAGATCCACCTCGACGGCGAAGGTGTGGGCCACGATTTCGGCCGGGACGACGACGCCGTCCGCGTCGGCCACCTCCAGTCTGCGCACCCCGGCGTCGACCGCCCCGAGCACACCAGGCCGCGAACTCCACACCGCGAAGCCTCGCTCGGTGGTGTCGTTGCCGTATCCACCGCTCATGATGTTGAACAGGGTGCGCTCCCCCTCCCGGAAAACGCACTCCGCCTCGGGACCCGAGTCGTGGTAAGCCAGCAACCGCCCGTTCCCCGTGCTCGTCCCGATCCGTGCGCCGGTATGCCACCCTTCGTGCGACACCGCCTCCACCGAACCCGCTGCCTCCGCCGCCCGGTAAAGCTCGGTCAAGACCGTCAACTCCGCGGTCCACCTCGCGGTTTCTTCATCCCTTGGTGGGGTCACTACGCGTGTACTCTCCTCTCGGCACTGTCCACAATGGTCACTATCGAGGCTGACACAGGTCGATGTCGATCACATCGGGGTTTTCCCGGAGATCGCCCGGTGCCGCTACACGATTCCGTGCAAACGTCGGCGCCTGGGTCCGACCGAACCAGCCCGTTGGGCCGAGCGGTGCAATCTCCCGGGTTCTCCGTCATGAGGTTCGTCATGGCGAGTCGCACCGTCGCCGGGGTAACCGGCGACACATCGACTCGGAGAGGTCAGGCTGATGACCGCGCAATGCACGGACGAGATCGGCGAAATCGGTGTCTGGCTGATGGGCGAGTTCGGCGGTCGCCTGCCCGCCGCGGTGATCAGCCGGGTGCTCAACGCGAGCAGGCGTGACCTCGAAGGGCGGATCGACCCCGAGGAGCTGGGCGAAATGTTCCACAGCCTCTGCCGCTTCCGGCTGCAGCGGATCGTGGCGTCCGACCGGTGGATCACGGTCAAGGTCCCCGGCAAAGTCGCATAACCACTGGTCGACCCCACCTCTATGGCGGGACAAGGGGAAGGTTTCGTGGCAGACCCGGCGGGAGCGGGCTCACACAAGGGGCCTCGCCGGGCCCTAGGCTGTCCACAAGGGACACCTTTCGAAACGCGCGGAAACGTGCATAGCGTCATCAATCGGACACTTAATCGCCCGGCGATGTCCTTTGTGGACACTGAAGCCCCGCCGGTGTCCGGAATCAGGCCTGCCCACCTCGACTTTGCCGGGCTCCTGGCATCTAGGCGCAAGGAAGGGGACCATCACCTACTCGCCACGAGCAAAGAGCTCCGGAACCGCCGGAGGTCCCGGCATCAGGAAGATGCCACCCACGCCACGAGTAGGTGGGCGAGCCAGAACCGGCATTACCACTCACGAGTCCGCTGGACGGCGATGTCACGCAGGGTGTGCGAAGGTGACGTCATGGCCACCACCAGCAGCCGATTCCCCGTGTCCTGGACCACCGTCACGCCGGTCCTCGCCATAGTGGTGCTGGCGCTGAGCTGGGGCCGCGATCTGGGCGCGGTTCCGGTGGCCATCGTCGCGATCGCCCTCGGCGCGACCGTGCTGGCCGCGGTCCACCACGCCGAAGTGGTCGCGCATCGCGTCGGGGAACCTTTCGGTTCGCTGGTGCTGGCGATCGCGGTCACGGTCATCGAGGTCGCGCTGATCGTCGCGATGATGTCCTCCGGTGGCCCCGAGGCCGGGACGCTGGCCCGCGACACGGTGTTCGCCGCGGTGATGATCACCACGAACGGCATCGTGGGCATCTCGCTCATGGTCGGCGCCCGCCGCTACGGCGAAACGCACTTCAACCCCGAAGGCAGCGGCAGCGCCCTCGCCACCGTCGCCACGCTCGCGTCGGTCACCCTCGTGCTGCCGACGTTCACCTTCAGCACGCCCGGCCCGGCCTTCAGCGGTACGCAGCTCACCTTCGCCGCGATCGCCTCCCTGCTGCTCTACGGCCTCTTCGTGCTCACTCAGACGGTGCGCCACCGCGACTTCTTCCTGCCGGTGGACACCGACGGCTCCATCAAGGAGGAAGAGCACGCCGAGCCGCCGACCAACAAGGCCGCGCTGGCCAGCCTCGGGCTTCTCCTCGTCGCGCTGGTCGCCGTGGTCGGACTGGCGAAGGTCGAATCGCCCGCGATCGAGGCGGGGGTCCGCGCGGCCGGTTTCCCGCAGTCGTTCGTCGGTGTCGTGATCGCCCTGCTGGTGCTCCTGCCCGAGACACTCGCCGCGACGCGGGCCGCGCGGCGCGACCGGATGCAGACCAGCCTCAACCTCGCATACGGGTCGGCGATCGCGAGCATCGGGCTCACCATCCCGACCATCGCGCTGGCGTCGATCTGGCTGGACGGACCGCTCCTGCTGGGCCTGGGTGCGACCCATATCGTGCTGCTCGCGCTGACGATCGCGGTCAGCGTGCTCACCGTGGTCCCCGGGCGCGCCACCCGCCTGCAGGGTGGCGTGCACCTGGTGCTGCTGGCCTCGTTCCTCGTGCTTGCCATCAACCCGTGACACGTCCTCTTCGGACGCTCTTCTGTCGGAGGTCACGGGTAATCTCTGCCCCGTGAACGCTCGGGACCGCATCCAGGAACTCGCCGATCAGATCGTCGTCCTTCGCGACGCCTACTACCGGGGCTCGCCGAAGGTGGCCGACGCCGACTACGACGCGATCGAGGACGAATTGCGGGGGCTCATCGAGGCCAACCCCGAGCTGACCCCGGATCCGAACCCACTCGACCAGGTCGGCGCGCCCGCCGTGCTGCACGCGCCCATCCGGCACTCGCGTCCGATGCTGTCGCTGGAGAAGGCGACCAAACCCGAGCAGGTCGCCGCGTTCTTCGCCCGCTTCCCCGGCCAGTCCGTGGTGGTCATGCCGAAACTGGACGGACTGTCGTTGGCCTTGGTCTACGAGAACGGACGGCTCGCGCGAGCGGTGACCCGTGGTGACGGGACCACCGGCGACGACGTGACCAAGCTGGTGCGGGCGCTGACCGACGGCGTCCCGGACAAGGTCGACGCGCCTGGGCGGGTCGAAGTCCGTGGCGAGGCGGTCATGTTGCGCTCCACCTTCGCCGCCTACAACAAGGCGCATCCGGACAAGCCGCTGATCAACCCGCGCAACGCCGCCGCGGGCACATTGCGTGCCAAGGACCCGGCCACCGTCGCCGAACGACGGCTGCGGTTCTTCGCCTTCGATCTGACCACCGAACCCGACAGTGCGGAAACCGATCTGGACGGCGCGCTGCGGACACTCGGGTTCACCGCCGCCGACATGCGCCGCTGCGACGACGCCGAGGCGGCGCAAGCCGTCATCACGACCATCGAGCAGCAGCGCAACGAGCTCGACTACGACCTCGACGGTGCCGTGCTGCGCCTGGCGGATCGCGACGCCTACGCCGCCGCCGGAACCCGGTCGAGCTCACCCCGTGGCGCGATGGCCTTCAAATTCGCCGCCGAGGAGAAGACGACCATGCTCACCGATGTCGTCTGGGATGTCGGCAAGACCGGCAAAATCGCTCCCGTGGCGTGGCTGGAGCCGGTGTTCGTCGGCGGGGGCACCGTCACCCGCGCGACGTTGGCCAATCAGGAGGTCATCCGCGCCCGCGGGATCAAGATCGGCGACACCGTGCTGGTTCGCCGCGCCGGCGACGTCATCCCGTTCGTCGCGGGTGTCCTGGACGCCGCCAAGCGCACCGGCGAGGAGCGCGAGATTGTGCCGCCGTCGGTGTGCCCTTCCTGCGCAGAGCCGTTGACCGAACAAGGCAACAGCCGGGAATTGTTCTGCACCAACCTCGCCTGCCCAGCCCAGACCGTGCGGCGGCTGATCCACTGGTCCTCGCGGGCCGCGGCCGATATCGACGCGATCGGCGGAGTCTGGATCGAGCGGCTCGCGGAGGCCGGCATCCTCGAACACCCGTCGGACTTCTACCGGCTCACGAAAGAGCGGCTCCTGGAGTTCGACCGCATCGGCGAAATCTCCGCCACCCGCATGATCGAGTCGATCGACGCGAGCCGGGCCGTCGGCCTGCGCCGGGCGCTGATCGGGCTGGCGATCCCGATGGCCTCCGAGGGTACGGCCGCACGGCTGTGCCGTGCCGGTTTCGGTTCGTTGGAAGCGGTCGTCGAGGCAGGCGAGGAAGGGCTCGTGGCCGTCGAGGACATCGGGCCCAAGGTGGCCGCCTCGCTGATCGAGCACCTCACCCGGCTGCGTCCCGAACTCGAACGGCTGCGGGAAGTCGGTGTCTCGCTGGACGTACGCGAAGAGGACCTTCCGCCGGTCGTCGTGGCCGGTGCGCCGTTGGAGGGCAAGACCGTCGTGGTCACCGGGTCGATCAGCGACCCCCGCTCCGGCGAAAAGGTGCCGCGCCCGACCTTTCAGCGGTTGTGCGAGAAGGCGGGCGCGACCACCGCGTCGTCGGTTTCGGCGAATACGGACATGCTCATCACCGGCGCCGACGTCGGGGCGAGCAAGATCACCAAGGCCGAGAAGCTCGAAGTCGAGGTCGTGGACCAGGGTGTGATCTGGCAGCAGCTGATCGCGGCAGGCGTCGTCTAGCTGCGTTTGGTCCGGTACCGAGGGCTCGTCGAGTGCCATTCGAACCCGCCGCCCATCCACCCCCGCAGCCCACGCAGAAACCGTTGCAATTCAACGGAAGGAACCCCGCTCAACCGCTCGTGCGCCGCCTGGAAGTCGCGGACGACGTCGTTGTGCAGCTCGACGGTGATCGCGGTGGCCTCCTCGATCGAGCATTTCCGGTCTCCGGCGATCAACAGGACCGCGTTGCAGGGCGGCGACTCGTCCTCCAGATCCTTGGCGACCGAGTGCACGTCGTTGACGAGCACGGACGCCGTGCCCGCCTGGATCGCCGCCTCGCGGACCCGCGGGTCGTAGTAGAGGTTCGACGTCAGTTCGTAGCCGCCGAGGACGTCGATCAGCGTCATCGACGTGTAGAAGCTGTCGTGCTGCCGCGCCGCGAGGTACTCCCACGCCGGCGGGTATTTCCCACTGTGGCGCCATGCCGCGTAGGCGGTCCAGCTCACGAACATCGCGAAGGTCGAATAGCAGACGCGCTGAACCTGGGCGGCCGTCCCGGCTCGCCGCAGGAAGTCCGTCCCCGAGTTCAGTGCCACCAGAACCCGGTCGTTCCGCAGCGTTTCGTCGAGGTCGCGGCTGAATTCGCCCAGCGACGGCACCGGGTCCATGGCGGCCATCGCCAGCGCGAGCTTCGGCGGCAGTTCCGCCGGAACCGCGCCGAGCGAGGTGTCGTCGGCGTACAGATCGTCCGCCGCCCACCAGGCCGCGTTGAGCCGCGCGGAGATCAGCAGCCGGTCGGGATCCTCGCAGTCCGGGTGGGCGAGCATGACCAGCCTGCCGAAGCCCGCCTTCCCGATCTGCTCACACTCCTCCTCGTCGAATCCGCACTCCCCCGCCCACGCGACCAGCCGCCGGTCGACCTCCTCGGCGAGCGGATCGTTGATCCGTTCGGTGACGGGGCAGTAGAGCGGCGGCGCCGACCCGTCACCCCACGGCCGGTACGCGTACCCGGGGTCGAGCTCGGTTTCGGGCCCCGGCGGCAGCGGGGTCTCCGCCGCCGCCGGGGCAGGTGCGAGCCGAGCGGCCAGGCGCGCGGCGGACGTTCCCAGTCCACTCGGCCCGGCCAGAAGCGTGGCCAGAGCGCCATGTTCCGTCATCGCGGTCACTCCGATGGTCTCGGTGGTTGCGGGATCAGACGCGGTCCGCGGCGATGAGCAGGTAGTGGAAACTCCCTTCGCGGTAGGCGTCGAGGAACGGTCCCTCGATCCCGGTCGCCACCGACGACTTCGCCCGCAGCTCCCAGTACGGGATCGTGTCCGCGGTCAGGTCCACCACCGAGATCGGTACCAGGTCGTTCGCCGTCATCGCCTTGAAGTACTGGCTGCGCGGATGGATGTTGCAGGTGTAGTGCTGGTCGATCTGCGCGACGGCCTTGGACCGCCCACCGGTCACGTCGTTGTAGCACCCGGTGATGGTGACGTAGCGCCCGCCGAACTCCAGCTGCCGCGCGTGTTCGGCGAAGAGGTCGTGGAGGTCCACGTACATGGTGCTTTCGTTGTTCCAGATCGCCTTGCGCGAGCCGGTTTCGAAGCCGGTGTCGAGCATGTTGCGGAAGTGGTAGCGCACCTTGTCGGCGACCCCGCGGATCTCCGCCTGGTGATTGGCGAACTCGACCTGCTTCTCCGAGATCGAGATCCCGTCGACGTGGCAGCCGAACCGCACGTTGGCCATGATGCTGGACCCGCCGCGGCCGCAGCCGGCGTCGAGGAGCCGGTCGTCCGGTTTGACGTCACCGAGGTGATCGAGCAGGACTTCCGCCTGCGCGGTCTCCAGCCGGTGCATCTCGGCGATGATCCGCTCGTCGCGGGTGCTCTCCGGCCCCTCCAGTACCGACCAGTCGACCTCGCCCACCCCGTAGTGGTGGTGATAGAGCCCGTCCACGTCGCCCAGCCGCAGGTTGACCGGGTCCTTCTCCTTGTTCCAGTACGACGCCACCGACTTCTGGTATTCGGTGCGCAGAACCTTGGCGGGAGCGGGGGTACGAGCGACTGTCACGTGTGTGGTCCTTTCTCGGGCGTTCAAGTTCGGTGTCGACGTGGCTCGCGGGGTCACCGCGCGACCTCGACGTTCTCCAGGACGCCGAGCGCGTCGGGCACGAGCACGGCGGCGGAATAGTAGGTACTGACCAGATAGGTGGCCACGGCCTGCTCGGTGATTCCGTCGAACCGCACGTTCAGGCCCGGCTCGTACTCGTCGGGCAGGCCGGTCTGGCGCAGCCCGATCACGCCGTTGTCCTCCATGCCGGTCCGCATGGCGAGGATCGACGAAGTACCCGCGTCGGTGATCGGGATCTTGTCGCAGGGCAGCAGCGGCACCCCGCGCCATGCGGCGACCACCTTGCCGTCGACCGTGGTGCCCTCGGGGTACAGGCTGCGGCGCGTGCATTCCCGGCCGAACGCGGCGATCGCGCGCGGATGGGCGAGGAAGAACTTCGTCTTGCGGCGGCGGCTGACGAGTTCGTCCATGTCGTCGGGTGTCGGCGGACCCGACCGGGTCTGGAACCGCGACTTGAGGTCGGCGTTGTGCAGCAGCCCGAACTCGCGGTTGTTGATCAGGTCGTACTCCTGCCGCTCCCGCAGCGCCTCCACGGTCAACCGGAGTTGCTCGTCGAACTGGTCCATCGGCCCGTTGTAGAGATCGGTGACCCGCGTGTGCACGCGCAGCGACGTCTGCGCGACGGCCAGGTCGTATTCGCGCGGCGAGATCTCGTAGTCGACGAACGTGCCCGGCAGCGGTGGCTCGCCGTCGTGCCCGGACGACAGCCCGATCTCCGCCTCACCCCTGGCGTTCTGGGGTTTGGTGCCCTGCGCCAGCATGTCCTGCACATGGCGGCGCATCGCCTCGGACCGGCCGTTGAGGTCGGCGAAGTCCTCGGCGCGCAGGGTCAGCACGATCACCGGGGTGATGGCCTTGACCGTGTACGGCCAGTTCCGGTCGATCCCGGCGAGCATTTCCTCACCGAAGTGATCACCGTCGGCCATGCTGCCGATGGTCGCCTCGCCGCCGTACTCACCCGGCGCCACCTTGGCGACCTTGCCGTGCGCGACCAGCACGACCTCGTCGAGCGGGGTACCGTGGCCGACGATCGTGTCACCGGGCCGGTACTCGTGCTGCACGAAGCGGTCGGCGAGCGCGGTGAGCGTGTCCTCGTCGTCGAAACCCCGCAGCAGCGCCAGTTCCGACAGCTCCTGGGGGACGACCCGCACCTGGGTGCCGACGTTGGTGAAGCTCACCCGCCCGTCACCGATGGCGTAGGTCAGCCGCCGGTTGACCCGGAAGGTGCCACCACTCGCCTCGACCCAGGGCAGCATCTTCAACAGCCAGCGCGGCGTGATGCTCTGCATCTGCGGCCGCGTCTTGGTGGTCGTCGCCAGGTTCCGCGCGGCCGCGGGGCCGAGACTCAGCCGCCGGTCGGTCTCCGGCGTCGTGGCGGTCATCCTTCGCGACCGAGTTCGGCGGCTTCGAGCACGGCCAGCGCGTCCGGCACGAGCACGGCGGCGGAGTAGTACGTGCTGACGAGGTAGGAGATGATCGCCTGCTCCGAGATTCCCATGAAACGGACGTTCAGCCCCGGCTCGTACTCGTCGGGCAGGCCGATCTGGCGCAGGCCGACCACGCCCTGGTTCTTCTCGCCGGTGCGCATCAGCAGTACGGAGCTGGTGTTGCTCTGGCTCACCGGGATCTTGTTGCACGGCAGGATCGGGACCCCGCGCCAGGACGGCACCTTGTGCCCGCCGAGGTCGGCGCCGGTGGGGTAGATACCGCGTTTGCTGCACTCGCGGCTGAACGCGGCGATCGTGCGCGGATGCGCGAGGAAGAAGCCGGGTTCCTTCCACACCAGCGCGAGCAGGTCGTCGAAGTCGTCCGGAGTCGGCGGGCCGGTGCGCGTCGCGATCCGCTGGGCGAAGTCGGCGTTGTGGAGCAGACCGAAGTCCGAGTTGTTGATCATCTCGTGTTCTTGCCGCTCACGCAGCGCCTCGATGGTCAGGCGGAGCTGTTGCTCGGTCTGGTCCATCGGCTGGTTGTAGAGGTCGGAGACACGGCTGTGCACCCGCAGCACGGTCTGGGCGACGCTCAGCTCGTATTCCCGCGGTGAGGTCTCGTAGTCGACGAAGGTGCCGGGCAGCAGCGGCTCGCCGTCGTGGCCGGAGGAGATGTCGATCTCGGCCTCGCCGAAGTCGTTGGCGCGCCCGGTGTCCTGCGTTGCCTGCTCGATCTGTGCCTGCAGTGATTCGGACTGCTCCAGGATCCGTTCGAAGGCCTGGCGGGTCAGCGTCAGCACGGTGCAGGCCGTGGCCGCCTTGGCGGTGAACTCCCAGATGCCGTCGTCGGCGACGAGTGCCTGCGCGCCGAAGTAGTCGCCGTCCTTGACCACGCCGAGCGCGGTCTCGTCGCCGTAGGGGCCAGGGCCGGTCTTGGTGATCTTGCCGTGCGCGATGAGGTAGACCCGGTCGGCGCGGTGACCGAACTCGACGAGCACGTCGCCGGCGGCCACCTCCTGCTGTTCGAAGCGGCGGGCGAGCTCGGCGAGAACCTCTTCGTCGTCGTAACCCTTGAGCGGCTTCAGTTCCCCGAGTTCCGCCGGGATGACGCTCACTTCGGATCCGGTCTTCGAGAACGTGACCCGTCCGTCGCCGACCGCGTAATTGAGCCGCCGGTTGACCCGATAAGCGCCACCGTTGACCTGAACCCATTCGAGCATCTTCAGCAGCCACCGGGACGAAATGCCCTGCATCTGCGGGACGGATTTGGTCGTGGTCGCCAGGTTGCGCGCGGCGGCCCGGCCCAAACTCAGCTGCGGATTTCCCGGCCCCTGGACACCTTCGGCGGAAGTGTCCGATTCGGTCACGGTCACAGCAAGGTCCACCCTTCGATAGTCATGCGAACAAACAAGATCCACAAATCGCGGAGTGCCGGTATTCCCCGAGGTGACGGCCCCGCAGGGATCAACATAGCAAGGTGTTTTGCCCGCACAAGCGCACTTTCGGGTAATGAAAAAAGGCCACCCGAATGCCGATTTCGACGTTGCCGAAGAAAGCTTTTGTCAACGTCACTCGGCAAATGAAAGGGCTCACGCAATCGGTCCAGTACTTGTTCTGAGGTGTTATGCGAAGCCGCCGCGAAACTCCCTGCGGTACCGGTGATACGGCCGTTGGAGTGGGCGGGACGATCTCTTCCGGGTCGCCTCTCCGTGCATGTTCGACGGCGACTTGACAGACAGCGACGAAACAGAGGGTCGCGTTCGGACACTCCGTCGGGTCAGTCCACTCCCGAGCGACCACCGGCTCCTTGTACGCACGGGTCATAGTTCAGCCCTTGCTGATATATCAGCCGTGGCTGTACAGTCCTGGCCGTGCTGACGTGTGAAACCCACGGTGCCGCGCTCGCCCGGCTGGGCCGTGCCCTCGCCGACCCGAACCGGTGCAAGATCCTGGTCGCCCTGCTCGACGGCGTGAGCTACCCCGGTCAGCTGGCCGGACAACTCGGCCTGAGCCGGTCCAATGTGTCGAACCACCTCGCTTGCCTGCGGGGCTGCGGACTGGTCGTGGCCACCTACGAAGGCCGGCAAGTCCGCTACGCACTGGCCGACGAGCATCTCGCCCGCGCACTCCGTGAACTGGTGCAGGTCGTGCTCGCCGTCGACACGGCCGAGCCCTGCGTCGACGACGACACCAGCCTCCGGGTGCTCCGATGACCGAGCGCGCTCTTCCCCTCGAGACCGGTGGCTGCACGGATGGCTGCTGCACCACGACGTCCACGGTGGACCCGGATCGACGCGCGCTGCTTTCGCGCCGGGTGCGACTCCTGGTCGCGGCGACGATCACCTACAACGTCATCGAGGCCGTCGTCGCCATCTCGGCAGGCACCATGGCCTCCTCGACCGCGCTGATCGGCTTCGGTCTGGACTCCGTCATCGAAGTCGCCTCCGCGACGGCGGTCGCCTGGCAGTTCTCGGGCGCGGACCCCGAAGCCCATGAACGCACCGCGCTCAAGGTCATCGCGGTGTCCTTCTTCGCGTTGGCCGCCTACGTCACGGTCGACTCTGTACGCGCCCTGTTCGGCGCAGACCAGGCCGAGCACTCCACCGTCGGCATCGTGCTGGCGGCGATCTCGCTGCTCGTGATGCCGTTCCTGTCCCTCGCTCAGCGCCGCGCCGGGCGCGAACTCGGCTCCGCGAGTGCCGTCGCCGACTCGAAACAGACCTTGCTCTGCACCTATCTTTCCGGTGTGCTGCTCGTCGGGTTGCTGCTCAACAGCCTCCTCGGCTGGTACTGGGCGGATCCGCTGGTCGCGCTCGTCATCGCCGCCGTCGCGATCAAGGAAGGCCGCGAAGCCTGGCGTGGCGAGCACTGCTGCTGAGAGGAACGCCATGACCCGGCCCGCGCGCTGGAACCGCTACTGGGACGGCAAGTCCCGGAACTACGACCGGGAAATGCAGTTCTTCGACCAAAAGTTGTTCGGGGATTCCCGGGCATGGGCCTGCGGCCAGGCCACCGGTGACGTCCTCGAGGTCGCCGTCGGGACAGGACTGAACCTGCCGCTCTATCCCGACGGCGTCACCCTCACCGGCATCGACCTCAGCGACGGCATGCTCGCCATCGCCCGCGGCCGCGCCGAACGCCTCGGCCACCCGGTGACGCTACGGCGGGCCGACGCCCACGACCTGCCCTTCGAGGCCGGTTCGTTCGACACCGTGGTCTGCACGCTCGGGCTCTGCGCCATCCCCGACCACGACAAGGCGCTGCGGGAAATGGCCCGCGTCCTCCGGCCCGGTGGACGGCTCATCCTGCTCGACCACATCGCGAGTTCGTCGCGTGCGATCCGCGGCCTGCAATGGCTCACCGAGAAGATCACCGTGCCGATGGCGGGAGAGCACTTCCTTCGCCGCCCGGCGGAGAAGCTCGGCGCACTCGGCCTGACCGTCGAGAAACGGGAACGGTTCAAACTCGGGCTGGTGGAACGGCTCGTCGCCCGCAAGTGAACGGCTGTCATGGGAATTTCGTCCGCACCTCCGATCCTGGTGAGGTGACTTACAGTGGGTGGTTTCGCGTGGCTGGATGGAGGGCGCGTGTGATCCGACGGAGGGCACGTGTGACTGGATGGATGACACGCGGAAGCAGCAGGTCCCGCCGCGAGTCATCCGGCTGGACACACGCGCCCTCCGTTCAATCACGCGTGCCGCCCGATGTAGGTACCTAAGACACCTTTGGCCTTGGCCCGAGTCGCCACTCACGACCGCCGTGCGGGCACGCTCAGGGGTTGATGCGGGTGTAAGCCGGTTTCGGCCGCAGGTTCGTGTCGAACAGGCACGCCGCGCCCTCTCCGGGGAAAGTGTCCGGCACCCACGAGTGGCGGTCGGTGAAGCCCCAGGTCGTGAACTCCACGCACCGCGCCACGGCGTGGCAGCCGTCCCAAAGCTGCTTGAAGTAGCTCGCCTGCGTGTTCAGCTTGGTGCTGTCGGCCGGCAGCGGGATGCGGACGTCGGCCTCGGTGATGGCGACGTCGACACCCAGCGCGGCGAACCGGGCGAGGTTCGCCTGGTAACCGCCGGGGAAACCGT
The DNA here is from genome assembly GCF_055598845.1 of Amycolatopsis sp. NPDC039088. Classification (NCBI taxonomy): domain Bacteria; kingdom Bacillati; phylum Actinomycetota; class Actinomycetes; order Pseudonocardiales; family Pseudonocardiaceae; genus Amycolatopsis; species Amycolatopsis sp. NPDC039088. Next base: position 185,946 of record NZ_JBVKAE010000012.1, read on the forward strand.
ACTGAATGGCCAAATGTGCCTGGAAGCCGACGCCGTCGATCGGCACGCCTTGCTGTTTCAGTGTCCGCACCAGGTTGTACAGGGCGTCGCTCTTCGCGTTGAGCCCTTCGGTGTTGTAGTCGTTGATGTACAGCTTCGCCGCCGGATCCGCCGCGCGGGCCCAGCGGAACGCGTCGGCGACGTAGCCGTCACCGAGTTTCTGCTGAAACACCGACGACCGGCGGGTGCCGTCGTCATTGAACATCTCATTGACCACGTCCCAAGCCCGGATCTTGCCCTTGTACCGGCCCATCTCCGTGGTGATGTGCCGCCGCACCACCGACCGCAGCTCACCGGCCCCGAGGGTGCTCACCCAGTCGGGAAGCTGGCTGTGCCAGACGAGCGTGTGCCCGCGGACCGACTTGCCGTTCCGCCGGGCGTAGTCGACGATCGCGTCCGCGCCGGACCAGTCGTACTGGCCCCGGTTCGCCTCGACGACACCCCATTTCATCTCGTTCTCCGGGGTGACGTTGTCGAATTCGCGGGTGAGCACGGAACGGTAATCGGCTTCATTGGCGAGGTGATTGGCCGCGACGGCGCTGCCGACGTAGCGATTCGTGATGTGCTTCAGCGGACCGGCGGCCGAAGCCGGGATCGAGTTCCACACCGAAATACCCGCGACGGCGACCAAAAGAGCGACCGCTCGTCTTGCCAGGATCGTGTTCTTCATGGGTCTCCTTTTCGTTGATCGGACGTAGAATCACTGACATGTCAACGGAACCTCGGATCACCATCAGCCGGATAGCCGCCGAAGCCGGGGTATCCGTGCCGACCGTTTCCAAGGTCGTCAACGGCCACTCCGACGTCGCCGACGAAACCAGGGCGAGGGTGGAGGAATTGATCCGGAAATACGGCTATCGGCGACGCGCCGACCAAAGATCGCAGCGGTCACGACTGCTTGAACTGATGTTCCACGAAATCGAAAGCACCTGGGCGCTGGAAATCATTCGCGGTGTGGAGAGCGTCGCCCGCGAGAACGGGATGTCGGTCGTCCTCGCGGAGTCGTCGGGCCGCCACACCCCCGCGCACGACTGGCTGGAAAGCGTGCTCACCCGCCGCCCGGTCGGCATCGTCTCGGTCTGTTCCGACCTCACCGCCGGTCAGCTGGCGAAACTGCGATCCCGTGACATCCCGCTGGTGGTGATCGACCCCGCCGGGCAGCCCGGACCCGAGACGCCTTCGGTCGGCGCCACCAACCGGCAGGGCGGGCTGACCGCCACCCGCCATCTGCTCGACCTCGGGCACCGGCGGATCGCGGTGATCGGCGGCCCCGACGGGGTTCTGTGCAGCCGCGCCAGGATGGACGGCTACCGCGCCGCGCTGGAGGCCGCCGGTCAGGCCTTCGACCCGGCCCTGGTGCGCCGCGGCGATTTCCATCCGCGCTCCGGCTACCGGCAGCTGACCTCATTGCTCGCCCTGCCCGACCGGCCGACCGCCGTCTTCGCCGGCAGCGACCTGCAGGCGCTCGGCGTCTACGAAGCCGCGCGCGACGCCGGCCTGCGCATTCCGCACGACCTGAGCGTCATCGGTTTCGACGACCTGCCGCTCGCCTGCTGGCTGACCCCGGAACTGACCACGATCCGCCAGCCGTTGCGGCAGATGGCCGCCGCCGGCGCCCGGCTCGCCATCTCGCTGGCGAGGGGCCGCGTACCGGAGAGCCACCGCATCGAACTCGCCACCTGCCTCGTCGTCCGCGACAGCACCGCGCCTCCGGCCGGTCACGTGCCCAGCCGGAGGCTCTCCGGCGGCCCGAGGTAACTGTGCCTCAGCCCGCCGGTGTCGACCACCAGTTTCTGCACCACGACCGTCGGGTCCACCATCCAGAACTTCAGCACACGCGGCCCCGGCGAGCCGATCACGTGCCGGGTCGAAGTCAGGTTCACGTTGTCCGACGTGGTCCATTCCCACTGCCGGTTCATGGTCATGTCGTCGGCGCCGGTCGCCTTGGTGATGTTCACGACCTCCGGATCCGCGTCGTCGAACGACACCGCGTACCGAAGCCCGTCGCCGGAGAGAACGTTGCTTCGCGGCGACAGGAAAGCCCAGACGGTCACGGTCCCCGGGGTGAACAGCGTCATCCGGTATTCCAGACGCGGACCCCCGCCGGGCGCCTGGCTCGGAGCCGTCACCGGGAACGGCGTCATCCCACCGCCGGTACGGCCGATGTCCGGGATATGCCGCCATGACACCCCGGCCGTCCCGATGTTCGCCGTGTGGTGCTCGGCCTCCATCGACACGTATCCCCCGGCCTCGATGAATCCGCGCCGCCACGAGCCGGGCAGTTCCGGATTACGGACGACCGCCTCGACCCGCAGTTGCCGACCCGCGCCGGACACGGTGAGCGGGACCGTGGTGGTCCCTCGTGGCGCACGGGTCCAGTCGACGCTCACGGCGATCCGGAGTTCCTTGTCCACGCGGCCTCCGCGCGGTTCGGTCCGCACCCAGGGGACGTCGGCGGTCACGGTGCAGCGGAACGGCGTCCGCCCCCGGTTGAACACGTCGATGTACTGGCCCGGCGCGCTCTGGAACGGGCTGAACTCGGGCAGCCGCGGGGTGCCGGACGCGGCGGGCCACCACTGCTCGGAGCCGTCGACGGCGACGCCGAGTTCGGCGGCCTCCGGCAGGTCGATCCGCCGCACGGCGGGGAAGATCTCGTCCGGCAGGGCGACGTTGTTCTTTTCGGGCTGCTGCCAGGGCGCGTTCGGGCCGTAGCGGGCGACGTCGCCGTACCCGATATGCGGCTGGGTCTGGAAGCCGCGCCATTTCCCGCCCGCGATCCCGGTGTTGAACTTCTCCGCCAGCGCCAGGTCGTCGGCGAACCGGGCTTCGGTGACCGCGGCGAGGTCGTTGGCCGAGGCCCTTCCCTGCGCCGCGTACAGCAGATTGGTGAACTCGGCGCGCCGCAGCGCGTAGAGGTTGGCCGACGCCTTCACCGCGTAGAGCACGAGTTCGTAGTAGGCGTCTCGGTAGGCGGCGGGCAGCCGGGCGGAGATCTTCTCGGCCTTCGCGCTGAGCTTCTGCCATTCCTCGGTGACGAGATCCAGCTCGCGGTAGTTCACGAGGCTGAACGGTGTCGCCTGATCGTCGTACACGATCGGCGTTCCCGGCGTGATCCGGCGGTTGAGCAATTCGGGTTTGCGGCGGGACTGCAGCCGCCCGTAGGTGTGCAGTACCTCGGCGATCGCCGCCGCCGTACCCGGCCCGAAGTTCGTCTCGGCGAACCCGCGCTCCCAAGTGGACAGTCGTTCCAGCGGCAAGGCCCGCGGATCCCAGGCATAGTCGAGGAAGAACTGCAGCGGTAGCTCGTTGCCCTTCATGTCCCCGGCGTTGACCACCCACAACCGGTCGGTCCCGTAGGCAACGGCCTGGTGCAGCTGCTCCCAGACGTTCGGCAAGAGATTCGTGTCGACCCACTTGTAGTTCCGGCCGCCGCCGACGTAGTCGAAATGGTAGTAGAGCCCGTATCCGCCCGGATGCCGTGGCAGTGCCTGGTCGGGATGCTTGCGGATGTTGCCCCAGTTGTCGTCGGTGAACACGACGATGACGTCGTCCGGCGGCCGCAGTCCCTTCTCCCAATACCGCTGGACCTCCTTGTAGAGCGTCCAGACCTGCGGCAACGTCGTCAGGTCGCGGCCGGTTTCGCGGGCGAGGATCTCCCGTTCGGCCGCCAGGATCTCCCGCATCAGCTCGATCCCGTCGCCGTCGGGCAGGCTGACGTCGCCGTTGCCGCGCATCCCGAGTGTGACCACGCCTTCGAAGTCCTCGCGGACCATGCGCCGGATACCGTCGGCCCAGTAGGCCTTGACCGCTTCGGCGTTGCGGCGGAAGCTCCACTCCCCCGTGCCGCCGTACGGGTCATGACCCGCGGACGCGTGCCGGTTCCATTCCTCGATCCCGCGCATCATCGGCGCCTCGTGCGACGTGCCCATGACCACGCCGTACTCCTTGGCCGTGGCGTGGTTGAGCGGATCGTCCTCGGCGAAGGCGCGGCCCCATACCGCCGGCCACAGGTAATTTCCCTTGAGCCGCAGCAAGGTCTCGAACACCTTCGCGTAGAAGGCGCTGTTGAACCCGTTGGGGAAGCCGGGCGCGTGACCCGGTCCGAAATGGGACGGAGCCCAGGTGCCCAGTGCAGGGTTCTCGTCGTTGATGAAGAACCCGCGGTACTTCACGTGCGGTGTCCCGAGGCTGAACCGCGCCCCGGACACGGACAACTCGTCGGAACGCGGCACCGGCACGTCGTCCCACCAGTACCAGGGCGAGACACCGATCCTCCGGGACACCTCGTAGACGCCGTAGATCACGCCGCGCTGGTCACTGCCGGTGAGGACGAGCCTGCCGTCGACGACCTGGCTCAGCGACGTCTCCCACTTCCCCGCGATCCCGGTGACGTCCAGCTTCCGCGCGGCCACGAGGTCGTCGACCAGCGGACTGTGTCCGAGCGTGCCGATCAGCACGACGGGCCCGGACTCCGGCGGCCGGTCGAACACCAGCTCCGGCCGGATGCCGGTGACTCGTTCGATGTCGTCCCGGAGATCACCGGCCACCCGGCGTACCCCCGGTTTGTCGCGGGAGCTCACCACCAGTGTCGCGGCCTTGCCCCGCGCGACCAGCGGGAATCCGCCCTTCCCCGGGGCCGCCTCGGCGACTCCCGGAGTGAACGCGGTACCTGCGCCCAGCACGGCGAGCAGCCGCAGGAAATCCCTGCGGTGCACGGCTTGCTCGTCGGACGTCATCTTCGACCTCCTGGAAACTAGTGGGAAACTAGCCCTTCACGGATCCGGTCAGTCCGCCGACGATGCGGCGTTCGGCGAGCACGAAGAACGCGAGCGCGGGGATCATCGACAGCGCGGTGAACGCGAGCACGCGTGCGGTGTCTTGCGAGTACTGGGATTGGAACGTCGCCACCCCGAGCGGCAGCGTGAAGTTCGCGGAATCGTTGAACACCAGCAACGGCAGCAGGTAGAAGTTCCAGCTGGTCACGAAGGCGAGGACGGCGACGGTGGTGAGCGCGGGCGCGGACAGCGGCAGCAGGATCCGCCAGAAGAAGCCGAGCCTGCTCGCTCCGTCGAGTACGGCGGCGTCCTCGATCTCGCCGGGGATCGCCCGCATGAACGGCCGCAGGATCACGATGGTGACCGGCAGCGAGAACGCGGCTTCGGGGATCGCTACGCCCCAGAAACTCTCCAGCATCCCCAGCTGACGCAGCCACAGGTACAGCGGCAGGGTCGCCACCCCGAGCGGGAACAGCAGGCCGAGGGTGAACAGCGTGTAGAAACCCTCGCGGCCCTTGAAGTCGTACCGCGACAGCGCGTACCCCGCCATCGACCCCAGCACGACGGTCAACGTCGTCGCGATGACCGCGATCAGCGCGCTGTTGCCCAGGAACGTCCAGAACGCCGACGAGCCGAGGATCGCCGCGTAGTTGTCCCAGACCCACGGCCCCGGCAAGCCGGCGGGCGAGGCGTTGATCTGCGCGGTGGTGCGAAACCCGCCCAGCACCACGAAAAGCAGCGGCACCACGGTGGTCCCGAGGACGGCGATCGCGGCGACGTATCCGATCGGCGTCCCGGCGCGGCGCATCAGCCCACCATCCTGGTCAGCGCGCCGTCGGTGTCGCGGCGCAGGGCGAAACGCTGGTACAGCAGCGCGAAGACGAAACAGACCACGAACAGGATCACCGCGACGGCACTGCCGAACCCGAACTCGTACCGTTTGAACCCGTGGTCGACCAGATAGGTCGCCATGGTCGCCGACGCGTTCGCCGGTCCGCCGAGGGTCATGATCCATACCAGGTCGAACAGCTGCAGCGAACCGATCACCGACAGGAACACCCAGATCCGGATGGTCGGCCCGAGCAGCGGCAGCACCACGTGCCGGGTGGTCTGCCAGGCCGACGCGCCGTCGAGCGCGGCGGCTTCCCGCAGTTCGGCGGGCACGCCCTGGAGCCCGGCCAGCAGCAGGATGATGCCGAAGCCGATGTACTTCCAGGTGATCACCGCGAACAGGGTGTAGAGGACGATCCCCGGGTCGGCGAGCCAGTGCTGGACCAGCCCGCCGAGGCCGATTCCGCGCAACATCTGGTCCACGAAGCCGTCCGGCTGCAGCATCAGCAGCCAGATGACCGCGGTGATCGCCTCCGACAGCACGTACGGCGCGAACACGAGGGCGCGGAGAACGGCGCGGCCGCGTAGTTTGCGGTTGAGCAGCAACGCGAGCCCGATGGACAAGGGCAGCTGGACCACCAGGGACAGTCCCGCGATGATCAGGTTGTGCCCGATCGCGCCCTGGAACACCGACCCGGACAGGGCGTCGGTGTAGTTGTCGAGACCGACGAAGTCGTCGAGCGGACCGAAACCGTTCCACTCGTAGAGGCTGTAGAACGCCGCGATCCCGATCGGGACCAGCACGAACCCGACGAACAGCACCAGCGCGGGCCCGAGCAGGAACGCCAGTTCCAGCTTCTTGCGCAGGCCTGGTCGTCGCGTCCGGACCGCGGGTGCGGGCGGCCGCGCCGCCGCCCGCACCCGCGTGTCCGTCGCCGTCACTTGTCGCCCGCCGCGGCCTTGTTCACCGCTTCGACGATGCCTTCCGGGGTGCCCTGTCCGGCGAAGAAGTCCGCGACGGCGTCGTTGAGCGCGGCTCCCACCGCGGTCGGGAACGCCTTGTCGAAGTACATCTGCAGGTACGGCGCCTTCTGCCCGTAGTCGAAGACGGTCTTCAGCGACTCGGTCTTGAGGGACTTGGCCGCCGACGCGGTCATCGGCAGTCCGGCGCCCTTCGCCGCGAGCTGGTTCTGCACCGGCTCACTGCCGAGGTACTGCAGGAAGTCCGCGCAGGCCTTGGCCGCGCGGGTGGTGCAGGAGAAACCGTCGCCGCCGCCGAGCACCGCGGCGGGATCACCGGCTCCGCCCGGTACCGACGGGAACGGGAACCAGCCCACCTTCGAGTCGAGGTCCTTGTCCTCGGTGAGCGAGGACATCGTGCCGGGCTCCCAGTCGCCCTGCAGTTCCATCGCCGCCTTGCCGTTGGCCACCAGCCCCGCCGAACTGCCGGCGCCCTGCTGGGCGGGGGTGCCGGTGAACCCGGGCTGGAACGGCTGGGTGGCCAGGAACGCCTGGAGGTCGCGTCCGGCCTTGGTCCAGCACGGATCCTCGAGTTTCACCGCCTTGACCGACTGTTTCAGCGTGTCGGCCGAGCAGGCCCGCAGCGCGAAGTAGTTCCAGTAGAAGGCGTCCGGCCAGCGGTCCTTGCCGCCGACCGCGATCGGCGTGATGCCCGCCTGCTTGAGCTTGGCGACGGCGGCGTTGAACTCGTCCATTGTGGACGGCGGAGTGGTGACCCCGGCTTGCGCGAAAAGGTCCTTGCGGTACCAAAAACCGACGAAGTGCTGCTCCCACGGAACTCCGTACTGCTTGCCGTCGACCTGCCAGCTCTCGGCGAGTTTGCCCACCGAACCGAGCCAGCCCTTCGCCGCGTCGGTCAGGTCCGCGACCTTGCCCGAGGTGGCCTGCGAGGCCAGTTCGCCGCCGCCCCAGGACTGGTAGACGTCCGGTGGCTCGTTCGACTGCAGTGCGAGCGGGACCTTGGTGGTGAACTCCTCGTTCTGCAGCGGCTGTCCCTTGATCGTCACTTCGGGATGCGCCTTCTGGTAGTCGGCGACGACCTGGGCCCAGATCGTTTTGATCGGGTCGGTGGTGCCGTTGTGCCACCAGGTGAGGGTGACCGGCCCGCTGGGCTCGGCCGCGGTCTCGGTGCCCCCAGAGCAGCCGGCGAGCGCGAGCGGGACGGCTGCCGCGAGCGCGGCGGCGGCGAGGATTCGGCGGTTCGAAAACATGGTGAGTCCACTCCTGACGACTTCGGCCGAGTAGGACGGGGCGTGACTGCGCCCGGACTGGCGATGAGTTTGCGCGCCTCGAATTCCTATGTCAATCGTTGTCGATAACGTTTTACATGGCTAGTCTGAGCGCATGCAGCCCAGTTCGAGGGTCACGATCCGTGACGTCGCGGCTCGTGCCGGCGTCTCCGTGGCCACGGTGTCCAAAGTGATCAACGACCGCTACGGCGTCGCCGCCGCGACCCTGGCCAAGGTCCGTGCGGTGATCGACGAACTCGGCTACGAGGCGAGCCTGGTCGCCCAAAGCCTGCGCAACCACAAGACGAACGTGATCGGGATCCTGGTCGCCGACCTCGAACCGTTCTCCACCGAATTGCTCAAGGGCGCGGCGGACGCCATCCGGGGCACCGGCTACGAACTGGTCGTGTACTCGGCGGGCGGCCGCACCGGTGATCTTTCGGGCTGGGAAAAGCGTTACCTGTCAAGGCTTTCCGGTACGCTGGTCGACGGCGCGGTACTGGTCACGCCGGTGGCCTCGCTGGAGGCCGTCCCCGGTACCCCGGTGGTCGCCGTCGATCCGCACACCGGGCCCTCCACGGTGCCCACCATCGATTCCGACAACCTGCGCGGCGCGCAGCTGGCGACGCAGCATCTGCTGGATCTCGGCCACCGACGGATCGGTTTCCTCGCCGGACGGCCGGATCTCGAATCGGCCGAACTGCGCAAGACCGGGTACCTGCGGGCGCTCACCGCGGCGGGTGTGCCGATCGACGAGGACCTGATCAGGCTCGGGGCCTACGATCCGGAGGTCTCCGCCCGGTCCGCGCACGAACTGCTGACCAGCGAAGATCGGCCGACGGCGGTGTTCGCCGCCAACGACATCTCGGCGATCGCGACCGTCGGGGCCGCCGCGGAACTCGGCTTGTCCGTACCGGACGACCTGTCGGTGGTCGGCTTCGACAACGTCCCCGAGTCCGCGCTGTGCAGCCCGCCACTGACCACAGTGGACCAGCCCATCCGCGAGATGGGCCACCGCGCCATCACCCTGTTGATCTCGCTGATCAGCGGGGAACCAGAGGAACAAACCCACATCACTCTCTCCACCGGTCTCGTGGTGCGCCGTTCGACGCGTGCCCTCGACACTCAGACGAAGGGCGGACGGCCTTGACCACGCAGCCCAGCGCGTCACCCCGGCCATGGCACGACACGACCGCGGATCCCGCGGACCGGGTCCGTGCACTGCTGGACCGGATGACCTTGCGGGAGAAGCTCGCTCAGCTCTACGGCGTCTGGGTCGGCATCGACTCCGGCGGCGAGATGGCCCCGCACCAGCACGACTTCGCCGAGGCGGCGCTGGACTGGGACGGCCTCGTGCAGCACGGTATCGGTCAGCTGACCAGGGTGTACGGCACCCGGCCGGTCGATCCGGTGATCGGCGCGCGCAGCCTGGCCCGCACCCAGCGCGAGATCGTTTCGAGCAGCCGGTTCGGCATCCCGGCGCTGGTCCACGAGGAGACGCTCACCGGTGTCGCCGCCTGGCAGGCCACGATCTACCCGTCACCGCTGTGCTGGGGAGCGAGTTTCGACCCGGATCTCGTGTATCGGATGGGGGCACGGATCGGCGAAACGATGCGCCGTCTGGGTGCCCACCAAGGGCTCGCACCGGTCCTCGACGTGGCACGTGACCTGCGCTGGGGACGTGTCGAGGAGACCATCGGCGAGGATCCGCATCTGGTCGGCACGATCGGCGCCGCTTATGTGGCCGGGCTCGAATCCGCCGGAGTGATCGCGACGCTCAAGCATTTCGTCGGCTACTCGGCTTCGCGCGCCGGTCGCAACCTCGCGCCGGTGTCGGTCGGGCCGAGGGAACTGGCCGACGTGCTGCTGCCGCCGTTCGAGATGGCGCTGCGCGCGGGCGCCCGGTCGGTGATGAACGCCTACATCGACAACGACGGCGTCCCTTCCGCCGCGGACACCGCCTTGCTCACCGATCTGCTGCGCGACACCTACGGATTCGCGGGAACCGTGGTCGCGGACTACTTCTCCGTCTCGTTCCTGTACAAGCTGCACGGTGTAGCGGCCGATCGCGGCGATGCCGCCCGGCAGGCGCTGGACGCCGGGATCGACGTGGAACTGCCCACTGTGGACTGCTACGGCGAGCCACTGCTCGCCGCGGTGGAGCGGGGCGCGGTCGACGCCGCCGTCGTCGACCGCGCCCTGGAGCGGGTCCTGCTGCAGAAGTGCGAACTCGGCCTGCTGGACGAGGACTGGGCGCCGGAGGTCCCGGAGGAGATCGACCTCGACGATCCAGAATCCCGCGCGCTGGCGAGGGAGATCGCCGAACGTTCGATCGTGCTGCTGCGGAACGACGGCATCCTTCCCGTCGCACCCGGCCGCCGGATCGCGGTGGTCGGCCCACGGGCCCACGAGCCCGGCGCGATGCTCGGCTGCTACTCGTTCCCGATGCACGTCGGCGTGCACCATCCGGAGGTCCCGTTCGGGGTACCGGTTCCGACCGTGCTCGACGCGCTCGGCGAGGACCACGAAGTCACCTACGCCCTCGGCTGCCCGGTGCTCGGCGGCGAGGACGAGGACATCGCGGCCGCCGTCGCAGCGGCCAAGGAGGCGGAAATCTGCGTCGCGGTGCTGGGCGATCGCGCGGGCCTGTTCGGCGGCGGCACCTCGGGTGAGGGGTGCGACGCTTCGGACCTCAAACTGCCTGGACGACAGGAAGAACTGCTCGAAGCCCTTCTCGCGACCGGGACACCGGTGGTCTTGCTGCTCCTTTGTGGACGGCCGTACGAGCTTTCGCGGCAGGCCGATCGCCTCGCCGCGATCGTGTGCGGCTTCTACCCCGGCGAAGAGGGCGCGGTCGCGCTGGCGGATGTCCTCAGTGGACGGATCAATCCGTCCGGCAGGCTCCCGGTCGGGTTTCCCGGCGAGGAGGCGTCCCAGCCGTCGACCTACCTCACGGCGCCGCTCGGGCTGCGCAGTGAGGTCAGCACGGTCGACCCGACCCCGTTGTTCCCGTTCGGGCACGGGCTTTCCTACGCCGACGTCAGCTGGGACGACGTCACCGTGTCGGATCCGTCGTGGCCGACGGACGGCAGCTGCCGGGTCCGGGTGACCCTGAGCAACGAATCCGGCAGGCCCACGACCGAAGTCGTCCAGATCTACCTGCATGACCCGGTGGCGGAGGTGGCTCGTCCGGTCCAGCAGCTGATCGCGGCGAAGCGGGTCGATCTGGCCCCTGGCGTGACCGAGGTCGTCGAGATCGGGCTACACGCCGATCTGACGTCCTACACCGGACGTGCGGGCAAGCGGATCGTCGAACCCGGCGACGTCGAGCTGCGGGTCGGGACGTCGAGTGCGCGGATCGTCGAGGCCATCCCCTGCACGTTGACCGGTCCGCGCCGCGAGGTCGGCTTCGACCGGGTCCTGTCACCGGATTTCGCATGAGACGCAACTGGCTCGTCAGCCTGCTCGCGGTACTGGCGGTGGTGACCGCCAGTGCTCCCGCGTCCGGTCAGCAGTCCACTCAGCAGTCCATTGGTGCCGCGCGGCACTGGGTGCACACCTGGACCGCGATGCCGCAGCTCACCGAACCCGGCAACATGCCGCCCGCGGAGTTCGTCCGGGACGGTGTCGTGCTGCCGGACACGACCCTTCGGCAGACCGTGCGCTTTTCGGTGGGCGGTGACCGGATCCGGTTGCGCTTCTCCAACGTCTTCGGGGGTGCGCCGCTGCCGATCACCTCGGTGTCGGTCGCCGCACCGCTCGGTGGAAAGGCTGGTGCCGCGGGGATCGAACCGGGCACAGCGCGGCCGGTGACCTTCCGGGGCAAGCCCGGTGCCGTCGTCCCGGCCGGCGCCTTGGTCGTCTCCGATCCGCTGGACTTCTCCGTCCGCGCTCAGGAGAACGTGACGGTGACGACCTACTTCGCCCGAGGGCAGGCATCGACGGCGATCACCTCGCATCCCGGCTCTCGCACGACGTCGCATCTGCTTGCGGGCGATCACGTGTCGGACGCGGTGCTGCCCGGCGCGACGCCGGTCGATCATTGGTACTTCCTCAGCGGCGCCGAGGTGTTCGGTCCGAAGAGGACGGAGGCGGCGGCCATCGTCGGCGACTCGCTGACCGACGGGCGCGGGTCGACCACCAACGGCAACGACCGGTGGCCGGATCGGCTGGGGTTGCCCGGGGTCGCCGTGCTGAACCAGGCAGCCGGTGGCAATCGGGTGCTCGCGGACGGCCTCGGCCCGAATCTGCTGTCGCGCCTGGACCGGGATGTCCTGGCACAGAGCGGGGTTTCGTGGCTGGTGGTGTTCGAGGGTGTCAACGACATCGGCACCGCGGCCGCGACCCCGGAAGCGCAACGGCAGGTCGCCGCCGATCTGATCGACGCCTACGACCAGATCGTGGTCCGGGCGCAAGCGCACGGGATCCGCGTCTACGGCGCGACTTTGACGCCGTTCGGCGGCAACACCGGTTACGACGCCCCGGCTCGCGAAGCCACGCGGCAGACGGTCAACACCTGGATCCGCACGAGCGGCCGGTTCGAGGCGGTACTGGATTTCGACCGGGTCGCCCGGGATCCGCAGGTTCCGTCCCGGCTGCTGCCCGCCTATGACGTCGGCGACCACCTGCATCTGAGCCCGGCCGGATACCGGGCGCTGGCGGACAGCGTTCCGGCGAGCCTGTTCAGGCGGTGATCGCGGGGAGGATCACGACGCCGTCGTCGTCGGAGTAGAGCGTGTCGCCGGGGGTGAAGGTCACTCCCCCGAAGCCGACCGGGACGTCGACGGCGCCGGCGCCCGCCTTGGAACTCTTGCGGGGGTTGGTGCCGAGGGCCTTCACTCCGAGCGGGAGTTCGGCCAGTTCGGCGCTGTCGCGGACCGCGCCGTTGACGATCACGCCCGCCCAGCCGTTGTCGACGGCGGACTTCGCGATCATGTCGCCGGTGAGCGCGCTGTGCAGGGAACCGCCGCCGTCGACAACCAGGACGCAGCCCTCGCCAGGGGTGGCCAGCAGCTTCTTGACCAGGCCGTTGTCCTCGTGGCAGGAGATCGTCCGGATCGGGCCGGAGAACTTCCGGTGCCCGCCGAACTGGCGGAACTGGGTGTCGCAGACGCGCAGCCGGTCGCCGTGCTCGTCGACGAGGTCGGCGGTGGTGAAGGAATCGATCACGGCGCCTGAGTGTAGGTGTATCCGGCCGTCCTGCGCCGTGTGCGCGGTCACGTGGACGGCGGCGGGAACACCGTGTCCAGCACGTGGCTGAGGATGGCGGCGGGGTCGGCCGCCGGAGCGACGGTCTGGCGCAGGGCGAGACCGATGCCCAGGGCGCCCAGCATGACGACCGCCTGGTGCAGCGGCATCGCGGGTTCGAGGCGCAGACGTTTAGAATGCTCCTCGAGCAGGGCGACGACCTCGTCGTCGTGACGCCGTTGGATGGCGGCGATCATGGTGGCGTTCTCGGGTTGCTGCGCCGTCGCGGCGAGCACCTCCGCGGCCGCCGCGCTCCATTTGGCCGCGTCCTTGTCCGCGACGTCGACCGGCGCCAGCGCAGCGATCACCTCGTCGCGGGTGGTGGCCTTGGCGAGGGCATCCCGCAGTCCTTGGAGATGGGTTTCGGCGTTGGCTTCGATGATCGCCAGCCACAACCCTTCCTTGCCGCCGAAATGTTTGTAGACGGCGCCGCGGGTGTAGCCGGCGTCGGCCGCGATCTCCTCGACTGTCGCCGCCAGGAAACCACGGCGCAGGAACACCTGTCGTCCGGCGTCCAACAGGTGTTCGTGGGTGCGTCGCTGCTGCTCGGCCCGGGTCAGCCTGGTCATCGTCCACCAATTCAGTAACACTACGTTTCTAGAAACATGATGTTACTGTAGCGTGGGAGCCATGGAGCTCTTGGCCCCCTTGGCCGCGTTTCTCAGCCTGCCGCTCTTCCTGGCCGGATTCGCGTGGTACGCCGCACGTGCCCGCCGGGCAGGGGTCAGTCAGTCCTTGCTGGCGCCGATCGAGGAGATCTGGGACCCGATCGCGCACAAGACCAACATCGAGATCCAGATCGAGGCCGAACGGAGTCCCGAGACGCCCTCACCCGGCGACCCGCCGAAGCTGCGGTGGCGAGACGGTCGCGGCGGCTGAGTCACGCGGCGACCAGCTGTGCCCGCGCGTTGACGATCAGCTCGGCGACTCGCTGGGCGTCGGCGATCTGGTAGAACTCCGGAACCGGGGGTACCCACGCGCCACGGAGTTCGTTCTCGCGGGACCGCCAACGGCTCCAGCTGCTTCCGAACAGGATCGTGCCGACGCCACTCTCATCGGCACGCACTCGAGGTTCCGACGGGAGCCAGTTGAGCCCGATCCACCGGTACTCCGAGCCGTTCGGCCAGTTCACGGCGAAGATGATCCTCTGATTCGTGACCACGTACGTCATGGCCCGTGCCCGGGAACGCCGGTCGACCAGTCGCTGGTATCCCACGGAAAAGAACGCGGCCAGCAGTCCGGTGTACATCGGCACCATCGCGGAGTTTTTGAAGAGGACCAGCTGCAAGACGACGGCCAGGGGGAAGAGCAGGACCAGCAACACCAGGCCCGTGTGCTCATGAAACCACTTCTGCCGCCGCTGGGACGAACCGTTCCACAACACGTGTTCGTTTTCTCGCAATGGATACTGCTGCATCGAATCTCCCCAAGTCGTCACGGAGAGCACGCTCGATGCCGCGGTCAGGTTGCCTCAGTAGCCGACAGTAAAGTGTCTTTCGTTTCGCGGCTGCTCCAGCTCGTCCACGACGGCGATCGCGAGGTCTTCGGCGGAGATCCGGGACGAGCCGTCGGCCGCGGTCAGAATCGTGGTCGTCCCCCGGCGATAGGAACCGGTCCGGCTCCCGGGTTCGAGTATCGCGGGCGGACTGAGGTACACCCAGTCCCCCGCGTGCGCCTCGCATGCCTGCAGCTGAGCAGTGCTGGCCGAGGCGATGGTCCGCCACTCCGGCGGCACGTAGGCAGGGTCGTCGATGACAAGTCCGCCGGCGGGCGAGCGCAGCGGTCCGGCGCCGCCGACGACCAGCACGCGGGTGCCCGCCGCGGCGTCGAGCAGGGCTGTAATGGTCGCGGCGACGGTGTCTTCCGCGCCGGGAGCGGGTCTTGTCGCGCTCACGATGGCGTCGACGCCGGCGAAGACGCCGCTCATGCGGTCGATGTCGGTGGCGTCGCCGCGCACGACCTCGACGCCCGGGTGGGGAAATTCGGGTGGGGTACCGCGGAACACGGCCGTGACGTGGTGACCGCGAGCGACGGCCTCGGCGACGACGCGGGAACCCACCATGCCCGACGCTCCGACGACGGCGATCTTCATCGGACGACACCTTCCCGCTTGGTCTTCGGGGTGATCTGGCCTGCGACGATCGACGCCAGCGCGAGAGCGAAGCCGACGAGCTGGACGGGGCCGAGCGACTGGCCCAGCAGCGCGGCGCCGAGTACCGCGGCGACCATCGGCGAGAGCAGGCCCAGGACGGCGACCGAGGTGACCGGCAGCGAGGTGATGCCCCGGAACCACAGGACGTAGGCGAGCAGGCCGCCGATCAGGCCGAGCCAGAGGTAACCGAGTCCCGCGTTCAGGTCGATGGCGGGCGGCGCGCCTTCGATCAGGAAGGTCACCGGCACCAGGAACAGTCCGCCAGCGGTGAGCTGCCACGCGGCGAACGCCGTCGGGCCGACGTCCGACGGGCGTCCCCACCGTTTGGTGAGCGTGACGCCGAGCGCCATGGTCGCGGCGCCACCGAGTCCGGCGAGGACCCCGACGATGTCGAAGCCCGCCGCGGGGCCGATCACGACCAGTCCGACGCCCACGATCCCGACGATTCCCCAGGCGAACCGCCACGCGGACGGACTCTGCCTCAGAACGGCGACGGCGAGGGCGGCGACGAGGAGCGGCTGAGCCGCGCCGAGGGTGGCGGCGACACCGCCGGGTAGCCGCTCGGCGGCGAGGAACAGCAGAGGGAAGAACATCCCGATGTTGAGGACACCGAGTGCGGCGGCCTTCAGCCACCAGGTGCCGCGCGGCAAGGTGCGCGTGATGGCCAGCGCGATCAAGCCCGCGGGCAGAGCGCGCATGAGACCGGCGAACAGCGGGTGCCCCGGCGGGAGGAGTTCAGTGGTGACCACGTAGGTCGTTCCCCAGACCACGGGAGCGAAGGCGGTCATCGCGGTGCCGGTGAGTCCGGCGGCGAGCGGGGTGGTCGTCAGCGTTTTCACGCTTTTCAGCTTCGTCGCCGAGCATCAATGAGTCCAACACATGTTTGTCACTTGATCCATCGTGATTCAAGATAGATCCATGGAGCTTCAGCAGATGCGCTACGTCGTGGCGGTGGCGGAGACCAACAGCTTCACGCGCGCCGCCGAACGGTGCCTCGTGGTGCAATCGGCGTTGAGCCACCAGATCGCCCGGCTGGAACGGGAGCTCGGCGCGCGGCTGTTCGAGCGCACCAGCCGCCGGGTGCGGCTCACCGCCGCGGGCGAGGCGTTCCTGCCCGCCGCCCGCCAATGCCTCGACGCCGCCGAGCGGGCGGGAGCGGAGGTCGCCGCCGCCGTCGGCGAGGTCCGGGGACGGCTGACCGTCGGCGTCATCCCGACCGTCGCGGCGGTCGACGTGCCTGCCGCGCTGCAGACGTTCCACCGGCGTTATCCGCAGGTCCGGATCGGCCTGCGGGTCGGCGCGAGCGGACACCTGGTGGAGCAGGTCAAGGACAACGCGATCGAGGTCGCTTTCCTCGGCCTCCCGGTGTCGGATCGGCCGGAAGGCGTCGGCACCTGCGAACTGGCCCACGACGAGCTGGTCGCCGTGGTGGCGCCCGGTCATCCTCTCGCGAATGAGTCCGAAGTGGACTTGAACCGGCTTTCGTCGGAAGTGTTCGTGGACTTCCCGACCGGGTCGGCCGGGCGAGCACAGACCGATCAGGCCTTCGCCGCCGCGGGGGTTACCCGGGAGGTCGCCTTCGAGGTGACCGCCGCCGATTTCATGGCGCGGCTCATCCACCAAGGGCTCGGTGTCGCGCTGCTGCCGTCGAACTACGTGCCGAACCTGACCGGTGTGGTGATCGTCCCGGTGACGGACGCGCCCGCGCGGATCGAGCATCTCGTCTGGAACCGGCACACGGTCACTCCCGCGGCGAAGGCGTTTCTGGAGGTGCTGGGTGTCGTGATCGGCTCGCTGCCGTGAAGGTCCCCTTCCCTACCCTCAAGGTAGGTAAGGAGGCCTTCACTACCTTGAGGGTAGGCAGGGGGCGGTCCATGCTTGTCCACAAAGGACGATTACGGAGACTCAACCTGTCTTAGGCACCGACGTGGGCGCCGGTGGAGCCGACCTGCTAAATCAGCCGAAGCGTCAGCCTTCCTTGATGACCTCGTAAAGGCTGGTCCATGAGCTACGTCCATGCCCCGCGGCGATCGCCCGGTCGTAGTGCGACTTGACCGCCTCGGGCAGAACGACGTCGATCCCGGCGTCCCGGCTCGCCTGGACGATGTGGTCGGCGGTCGCGCCCATCATCGTCACGTTGGCCTCGTCACCGGGGTGCTCGCCCTCCTCGACCTGCTTGGCGGCGTCCTCCAGGTAGTAGGCCATCATCGCGAAGTTGTCCTTGGCGTACGGGACGAACTTCTGGACGGGCACCCCGGCCGAGCGGATCAACGCGCTCGCGTGCAGGAACACCGAGAGCGAGGTCAGGAAGATGTCCAGCTGTGCCTGGTAGAACAGCTGGGCCAGCCGGACGTCCTCGCCGAGGAAGTCCGCCCGCCCGATCAGCGCGAGGGTGTCGCGGTGCTTCTCGAACACCTCGGACGGGCCGCTGTAGAAGACGTACGCCTCCTCCTTGCCCACCAACGGGGCGGGCACCATCACGCCACCCGCGATGAACTGCCCGCCGCGGGCCTTGACCCAGTCGGCGGCCTCGCGGGTCTTCTCCGGGGTATCCGAGCTGAGGTTGACGATCACCTTGCCCGTCAACGCATCTTCGGCTTTGCCGAGGATGTCGTACATCGCCGCGTAGTCGGTGAGGCTGAGCAGCACCAGCTCTGACGCCGCCACCGCGTCGGCAGGTGTCTCGGCACGCACGGCACCGGCAGCGACGACGCCGTCCGCGCGGCCGGCGGTGCGGTTCCAGACGGTCACGCCGTGCCCGTTCTCCAGGAGAACCCGGACCATGGCCTGTCCCATCGGGCCGAGCCCGATCAGTGTGATCACTGTTCTTTCCTTACTTCTTCAGTAGTTCGATGACGCCGATCAGGTCTTCGGCGCCGTGTCCGGCCGCGACCCGCTTATCCATCAGCGACTGGAGTGGTGTGAGCAACTCGGCGCTGACGCCCTGTTCCTCGGCGGCCTTCGCCAGGTTCGGGTATGCCCCGGCCTGCATCGCGATGTTCGACACGACATCGGTCACGTAGTCGCCGTCGTCGATCTGTTCGGCCGAGCGCTCAAGGAAGCCGCTCATCGCGTCGATCCAGCCGCGAAGCAGCGGAGCGAATTCCCTCGCTTTCACTCCGGCGGAGCCGACCAGCGCGAAGGCCTGGATGACGCCGACGAAGTAGCCGTACATCCCGCTGAGGAGCGCGATGTCGTGCAGAGGCGCCAGTCCGGGGTCGGCCCCGAGGTAGTTGACGCCGCCGAAGGTGTCGAGCGCGGTACGGGCCTGGCCGAAGACGGAGCCCGAGCCGCTGTAGAAGATGAACGCCGCGGGCGTGCCGATCATCGGCGGGACGGCCATGATCCCGCCGTCCAGGTACTCCGCGCCCAGTTCCGCGGCCCACGCGCTCATCTCGCGCGCCTGGCCTGGGGTGCCGTTGGTCAGGTTGATCAGCTGCCGTCCTTCGAGTCCGGCCGCGACCGGGTCGAGGACCTCGTGCACCGAGTCGTAGTCGAGCAGGCACGCGATCACGATCTTGTTCGCCGCGAGAGCCTCGGAGACGGTCGAAGCGACCGAAGCTCCCTTCGCCGCCACGCCCTCGGCGCGGCCGGGGGTTCGGTTCCACGCGGTGACCGGATGTCCCGCGGCCAGCAGTGCCTCTACGAGCGCGGTTCCCATCGCGCCCAGCCCCAGTACGGTCACCGGGGTCTTTCCGTGTTCGGTCATGGGTCCACCGTGACGCCGCCCGCGCACGGATCGCTGTGGGTTCACGCACGGCCTCGCACGGACTTGTCGGTGGTCCGCGCTAACGTCGGTTTCGTGCGTTTCGGAGTGCTGGGACCACTCGCCGTGTGGACGACCGCGGGCGAGCCCGTCGTCGTGCCCGAGGCCAAGGTCCGCCTGTTGCTCGCCGCGCTGCTGAGCCGCGGCGGCCGGGCGGCGTCGGTCTCGTCGCTGACCGACGATCTGTGGGGCGAGCATCCGCCTGGCAACCCAGGCAACACCTTGCAGACCAAGGTCTCCCAGCTGCGCCGCACCCTCGAACGAGCCGAGCCGGGCGCCCGCGAACTCGTCACCCACCAACCCGCCGGATACGTCCTCGCCCTTGAGGACGGCGACCTGGATGTCCACCGGTTCCGCGTCCTCACCGCCCGCGCCCGCGACACCGTCGATCCTCGCGCCCGTGCCGCGCTGCTGGCGGACGCGCTGGCCTTGTGGCGAGGGCCCGCGTACGCCGGGTTCGAGGACGAACCGTTCGCGGTGGCCGCGGCGCGGCGGCTGGAGGAGGAACGGCTGCTCGCCGAAGAGGATCGAGCCGAAGCCAGGCTCGCGCTCGGCGAACACGGCGTCCTCACCGGGGAACTGACCGGTCTTGTCGCACGGCATCCGCTCCGTGAACGTCTGCGCGGCCTGCTGATGCGCGCGCTGTACGCCGCCGGGCGGCACAGTGAGGCGCTCGAGACCTACGCAGAACTGCGCGCCCGCTTACGTGACGAGTCCGGTCTCGAGCCAGGGCCGGAGCTCGCGGCCCTGCACCAGGCGATCCTCACCCGGAGCCCGGATCTCGAAGACGTCCGGGCCGCCGAGCCGGTGCGCGGGAACCTGCCGGAGCCGCTGACCGAGCTGATCGGCCGGACGACGGCGGTCAAGGAGGTCGGCGCGCTGGTCACCGACACGCGGCTGGTCACCCTCACCGGGCCGGGAGGGGTCGGGAAGACCCGGCTCGCCGTCGAGGCCGCGTCGACGCTCACGATGGCCGACGGTGTCTGGCTGGTCGAGCTGGCCGGTCTGGACAACGTCGAGTGCCCGACGTGCCCGCCGGAAGACCTCGTCGCCGTCGTGCTGACAGCTGTGCTGGATCTCCGCGAGGAAGCCACCTCGGCGAAAACCCTCACGCGGTCGCTGGCCGATGCCTTGCGCGAGAAGGAGATCCTGCTCGTCCTGGACAACTGCGAGCAGGTCGTCGAGCCGGTCGCGGCGCTGGTGGAGCGGCTGCTGGCGGCGGCGCCCCGCCTCCGCGTGCTCGCCACCAGCCAGGAACCCCTGGGGCTCTCTGGCGAAACCGTGTGGGCGGTTCCTCCGCTCGATCTGCCCGAGCAGGCCGATTTCGCCGCGGTCCGGGAATCGAGTGCCGTCCGGCTGTTCGCCGCCCGTGCCGCGGCGGCCGCGCCGGGGTTCGCGCTCGACGCGGAGAACGCCTCGGTGGTCGCCCGGATCTGCCGCACGCTGGACGGGATCCCGCTGGCCTTGGAACTCGCCGCCACCCGGGTCCGGACCCTCGGCGTGCACGAACTCCTCGCCCGCCTCGACGACCGGTTCGGTCTGCTGTCCTCGGGCAGGCGGGGCGGGCCGCGCCGTCAGCAGACGCTGCGCGCGATGATCGACTGGAGCTGGAGCCTGCTGAGCGAGCCCGAGCAGATCGTGCTGCGCAGGCTCGCCGTCCACGCCGAAGGCTGCGGTCTCGATGCCGCCGAGTCCGTCTGTGCTGACGGTGACATCGCCTCCGGTGACGTACTGGACCTGCTGTCCCGGCTCGTCGACCGATCGTTGGTGGTCAGCAGGCCGGGCAGGCGCGGCGAACCGCGGTACCGGTTGCTGGAGTCGGTCTCGGCCTACGCCTTGGAACACGCCAAGGAGGCGGGCGAGCTCGACGATCTGTCCTTGCGCCACGCCCGTTTCCACGTCGAGCTGGCCGAGCGTGGCGACGCAGGATTGCGAGGCAAGGAACAGCGGCGCTGGCTCGACAGGCTCGACGCCGAGGGCGCCAACACCCGGCGCGCGCTGGAAACCCTGCTGCGGCAAGGCGAACACCGGCTCGCGCTGCGGCTGGTGAACGCGATGACGTGGTTCTGGTTCCTCCGGGGACGGCTGACGGAGGCCCGGCGGTCCCTGAACCTGGTGCTCGGCACGGACATCGAGACCGGTGACGAACGCGCGCAGGCGCTGGGCTGGTGCGCCGGCATCGCGATTCTCGACGGCACCTGCACCGAGGGCGCGGCGGAGGAAGCGGTGTGGGGCATCGTCGATCCCGTAGCGCGGGCCCGGACACTGTGGTTCCTCGGCTATGCCTGGTCCACGGTCGGTGATCTGTGCCGGGCGGAGAAGCTCACGCTCGGCGCGCTGGAAACGGCCCGAGAGGTCGGTGACGACTGGAGTGCCGCGGCCGCGCTGAGCGACAGGGCGAGCCACCTGATCGCCGGCGGCGACCTCACCGGCGGAGGCCGGATCGCCGCGCAGAGCACCGGGATCTTCGACGACCTTGGCGAACGCTGGGGCTGGCTGCAGGCGTCGTTCGTCATCGGCATGCTCGCCGCGATCGCCGGGGACTACGACCACGCCGCCCGTGTCCACCGGGAAAGCCTTCGCCGCGCGGAGGAATTGGAGTTGTGGCCGGAGGTCGCCTACAAGCTGTCGTGGCTCGGCCGGACGGCGCTGCTCACCGGCGATTTCGAGGGTGGGAAGGAGTTCCACGAGCGGGCCAGGGCTTTGGCCGTCGAGCACAGCTTCAAGCCCGCAGAGGTCTATGCCGAGACAGGGCTCGCGCTCGGCGCGCGACGTCAGGGGCTGTTCGACGAGGCCGAGCGGCGGCTGCTGTCCATTCTGGACTGGCATCGCCGGGTCGAGTCCGAAGCGGGCAGCACGCTGGTCCTGGCCGAACTCGGGTTCATCGCCGAGCAGCGCGGTGACGCGGTGCGGGCGAAGCGGCTCCAGCTGGACGGGCTGGCGATCGCCCGGCACAGCGAGGATCCGCGCGCGATCGCGCTCGGTTTGGAAGGGCTTGCCGGGGCGGAGGCCGCCGCGGGCGAATACCACCGGGCGGCACGGCTCTTGGGCGCCGCCGCGGTCTCCCGGGAATCGGCGGGTGCTCCCCTGGCGAAGGGCGAACGCGGAGACGTCGACAGGATCACCGGCGTCCTCCTCACAGCCCTCGGAGAAAACGCATTCTCCGCCGAAGTCGCGCTCGGCGCGGAGACCTCGATCGACCGATTGGTGACAGACAGTCAATAGTCCTTTACCCATATCACCGCAATGGCCCAAGGATTTACTTCACGCCCGCAACAAAGGGTGATTTCTTTCTGTTGCCCGGCCTCCGTGACCGGTAGCGTGCCTAACCATGCGGGTGAGGTGGGGGGCTCCCGGCGGGCCCAGAGTGACGATGCCGTGGCGAGCGGCTCCACGGGCGGCATTGACCAGTCCCCTGACGTTGATCATCGCGGCGGTGACCGCCCTGCTCGCGTGTTTCCTGGGTACCGCCGCGGTGCTGCAGGCCTCCGCCGCGGGCAGCGCGGCCGTCACGTACCAGTCCGGGATCGCCTGCCCGGACAGCTACGGCCCGGTCTTCAGCAAGGGAAACGTCCCCGTCGGCGACGCCCCTGAGGTGATCTCCGCCGTCCAGCGTCACGCTCCCGCTCACGGTTTCGGCGCCCCGGTCACTTCGCGATATACGGACGTGGTCCGCGGCACGGAATTCAATGGTGATTCGAACTACAAGGTCACGCTGGGTTATCGGGATCAGGCCGGTTTGGACCAGCTGGATCTGGCAGGCGGGTCGCGCGACGCGGGTCTGTGGCTCGGCACCGTCGTCGCCGGTGCGGAAAAGATCGGCGTCGGCACCACACCGAAGTACCGAGGTGCCGCGCTGCCGCCGGTGACCGGGCTGTACCGCGACCTGCTCGACCCGGCACCCCGCTGGTGGTGTTCACAGCAACGGAACGCCGTGGTGGACCGGCTGGCCAACGACCCGATCGACTCGGTCATGTTCGCCACCGACGCCAAGACCTTCGACGACGCGGTCCGCACGGTGGGCCTGCCGGTGATCAAGACCCTCTACCTGTCGTTCTACGAGGCGCCGCCGAAGACGATCAGCGATGCCGAAGACCTGCTCGAACGGTCCAAGGCGCTGATCGCGGACGTGCGGGCGGATCTGGGTGCCCGCGGTCTCGGTGACGCGATCGTCGGGTCGCTGCCGTTCGAGCGGTCGGTGGTGATCGGCAACCAGGCCGAGTCGAACGTCCTCGTCTCGATCCTGCCGCTGGCGGCGATCAGTGTCCTGGTCGGCTGCGCCGGGATCGGCACGGTCGCACTGCAGTGGCACCAGCGACGGCACGCGCAGCTCAGGCTGCTCTCGGCCCGTGGCAGCGGACCGGCGGCGCTGGGCCTGCTCGCGGTCGCCGAACTCGGGCTGCCGATCCTCGTCGGAGGGGTGGCGGGGGCGGTACTCGCGCGGCTGCTCCTCGGCGTTTACGGGCCACCGGGCGAACCGGACGGCGGAGCGCAGCTGGTCGGTTCCCTTGTCGCGGCGGCGATCCTGCTCGCGTCGCTCGCGCTGCTGGCAGGCGTGATCGCCGTCCGTACGCATCGGGAGTTCGAACTGGGCCGGATCCGGTCCGGACGCCGCAAGGGCGTGAAGCTCCTGGTGGTCTTCCCGTGGGAACTGCTCACCGCCGGGGTCGCGCTGCTGGGCTGGAACCGGCTCGTCGACTACGGGAAGGGGTCCCGGGTCGGCAACCCGCTCCCCCAGGTCGACCCGCTCGCGCTCACCTACCCGGTGTTCGTCGTGCTCACCGTCGGCCTGCTCGCCGCCCGCCTGGCCTGGCTCGCGCTGCACGCCTCGCATCGCGCGCGGCTGTGGTCGCGGCCGGCGCTGCAACTGGCGATCCGGCGGCTCGCCAGTGCCCGCGCCCCGGTCACCGGTGTGCTCGTGATCGGCACGCTGGCCATCGGCACGCTGGCGACCGGGATCGGGATCGCCCGCGGCCAGGAGGAGGCGCTGCACACCAAGTCGGCGATCTTCGTCGGCGCCGAAACCCGGGTGGACACCGAAAGCGTCGTCGGCACCGGCAAGACACCGCTGCCGTCGGAGATCAGCGGCAGCAGCACGGTGGTCGGCGAGCTGACCGGCACGGGCAGTGTGGTCCTGGTCGTGGATCCGCGGACCTTCCGGCAGGGTGCGGCGCTCGGCCCACTCTCCGCCGACGAGGTCGACACCCTCCTGGGTCGGCTGTCGACACCGGGCGCGGGCGTCCCGGCGATCCGGATCGGTGACGACGCCGTGCAGAAAGCGGCGTTGCCCGCCGGGCTCGGCGACGCCAGGACGGTCGGCGAGCTGCCGATGTTCCCGATCATCGGCACCAAGGCCGGATATGTGATCTCGCGGGAATCGCTCAGCCCGGCGCAACTGACCGCGGTGCCGAAGTGGAGCCTGTTGTCCGCCTCGCCGGTGGCGAAGCTGACCGAGGCGCTGACCGCGGCCGGTCTCACGCAGCCCAACCGCATCACCCGCGAATCGGCACTCGACGCGCTCCCGTTCTACGTCGTGTCGTGGACGTTCTCGTTCATGGCGTTGCTCGGCGCCGTGCTCGGGGTGGTGGCGGTGCTGTCGCTGCTGGTCGCGGTCGAGGTCCGCAGACGCCAGAACGCACTGGCCGGGGCGCTGGTCCTGCGGATGGGCATGCGGCCGCGCGCCCTGCTGGCGAGTCATCTGATGGAACTGGGTGCGCTGAGCGGGCTCGCCGTGGTCATCGGTGTCGCCTGCGGGATCTCGGTCGCCGGTCTTTCGGTGCCACGCTTCGATCCGGCGACGTTCCTCGCGCCGAGGTCGGCGCTGCCCAACCCGACCCCGTTCGCACTGACCGTGCTGGCCGTCGGTGTGCTCGTCGTGGCGCTGGCGGGCTGGATCGCGATGCGCTCGGTGCGCACCGCCCGGACCGCGGAGTTGATCCGTGCCTGAGAAACCGATCTTCCGGCTGAGCGGCATCGGCGTCGACTACCCGACGCCGGCGGGCACCGTCACCGGTGTCGACGACGTCACCATCGACATCCCCGCGCGCGGGATCACCGTGCTGGCCGGGCCGTCCGGTTCCGGCAAGTCGACCCTGCTGCGGACGCTCGGCCTGTTCGAACAGCCCGCGCGGGGCACGATCTCCTTCCAGGGAACCGAAACCGGCAAGCTGCGGCACCGCGACCGGCGCGCCCTGCGGAGAAATCACCTCGGCCTGGTGTTCCAGAACCCGACCGACAACCTGCTCGCGTATCTGAGCGTCGCCGACAATCTCCGCGCGGCGGCGGAGTCGGCCGGAACGGAATGCCTGCCGGACGACATCCTCGAACAGCTGGGGCTGGGCGGCACCGGCGGCTGGCGGATCTCGGCGCTGTCGGGCGGGCAGCAGCAGCGGCTCGCGTTCGGCTGCACACTGGCACGGCGCTCAACCGTCGTCCTCGCCGACGAACCGACGTCCCAGCTGGACGAGGGATCGGCGGACCTGGTGCTCGACACGCTGAAATACCTGGCGGATCAGGATTTCGCCGTCATCGTCGCCTCGCACGACGACCGGCTCATCGCACTCGGCAGCCGGGTCGCGCGGATGCACAAGGGCACCCTTCAGGGAGTCGAAGAACCGGAGGTCATGCCGTGACGGTGGAACCCGCCATCGAGGCCGTCGGGTTGCGCCGCCGGTTCCCCCATCCCAGCGGGGACGTCGAAGTCCTGCGCGGGCTCGAACTGAGTGTGGCCGCGGGCGAACTGGTCACCGTCTCCGGCCGGTCCGGTTCCGGCAAGAGCGCGCTGCTGGCGTTGTTGTGCGGCTTCGACTCACCCGATTCCGGCAGCGTCTCGCTGGACGGCGTCCCGATAGCGGGCGCGCCGCCATGGCACACCTGCGCCGTCCTGCCCCAGGCACTCGGCCTCGCGAACGAACTGACGATCGCGGAGAACGTGGCGCTGCCCTTGCGGCTCCGGTCCGACATTCCCAAACCCAGCGCGAAGGACATCCACGCGCGGGTTTCGGAACTGCTCGAGGAACTCGGGATCGGCGAACTCGGCGACCGCTATCCGCTGGAAGTCTCGTTCGGGCAGCAGCAGCGGGTCGCGCTCGCCAGGGCGGTCAGCGGGCGGCCGCGGGTCCTGCTGACCGACGAACCGACGGCGCACCTGGACGCCGGGAGCACGCCGCGGGTGCTGCGGTTGCTGCGGCGCTGTGCCGAGGAGGGTGCCGCGGTCATCGTGGCGACGCACGACGACGACGTGCACCGGATCGCGGACCGGCGGGTGCGGCTGTTGGACGGCGTCCTCTCGTAGGGCCCCTTCATCGCGGTCGAGAACCGCGTCAAGGAGCGACCGGACCCGCTTTCCCGTAGAGATCGTTCCCAGCCCAGTTCACGATGTCCTGCGAAGGCCGCGAGGGCGGGACGGGCACGAAGTTCGCGGCGTCGTCGACGCTTCCGGTGCCGTCGTATTTGGCCTGCAGCGGGTACGGGAACACCGGCCGGGTGCGGAAGACCTTGCCGTCGGCGTCGCGGCCGGTGGCGATGGTCCGGTCCGGTGCCGTGCCGCGTTCGACCCAGGAGACCAGTTCCTTCAGCGGGTCGTACTCGGTGAGCTTGTCGCCGAGCGCGCAGTGGTAGAGGCCGGGCACCATGAACAGGCGCGCCCAGTTCTGCGTCGCGACGAGGCCGCCGTTGGCGCGGGCGAGCCGCTGGTAGTAGTCGACGCTCCCGGCCGCGGGGATCGCCTGGTCCGCCCAGCCGTGCCAGATCACGAGTTTCCCGCCGGAGCGCCGGAACTCGCCGAGGTCGGTCGACATCGCGTTGGAGCGGACGCCTTCCGGGGTCAGCCGGTCGAATTCGCGGGCGGTGAAGGCGAACTTCTCGACCGACGAATGCGGTGTCCCGATCGGGTAGGCCATGTACTTCAGGTAGTTGTCGGCGAGTGCCTGTGCGAAGGGGACGCCGCCGGTTTCCGGCGAAGGGATGATCCAGCCGTACCAGGAGAGTTCGGAGCCGACGGTCTGGCCGCCGGGGTACAGCTTGCGGCCGCGTTCGTCGGTCGGCGGCGCGTAGATCTTCTTGGTGGCCTCGACCTGCGCCGCGGTGAGACAGCCGGCGTTGTCGGTGCCCGGCGGGCAGGCGATGGTGGCCGGGTCGAAGCGGCAGGTCCGCGGGTCGTCGATGGCGCCGTCACCGAGTCCGTCGGACTTGTCGCACGAGGACAGTGCGGCCGCGTGCAGCGCCGGGAGTTTGTCGGCGGTCAGGACCGGTTTGCCGTCGGCGCCGGTGTTCACCTTGGCCAGCCACGTCTGGTAGACGCCGAGGAGCGGGCCCCAGTATCCGGCCGGTGCGCCGGCGATGATGCCGTCGAAGTCGTGCGGATAGCGCTGTGCCAGCAGAAGCGCTTCCCGTCCGCCGTCGGAACAGCCGCTGAAGTAGGACTTCTTCGGCGGGGCGCCGTAGAACGCCGCGATGAGTCGCTTGGACGCCTTCGACACCACATGCGGTGCCCGGAAGGCGAAGTCGTCGCGAGCGGCCTGGTCGTTCTCGGCCCATTTGCCGTCGTCGACCACCGAAGGGGTCTTGCCGACGTGACCGTCGTCGGTGGCGGCGACCGCGACGTCGCCACCGTGCGGGAGGCCGCAGTCGGCGAACGGCGGGGTGTTGACCATGCCGCAGAATCCGCCGCAGCCGAACTGCAGGTAGCGTCCCGCGTAGGTCTTGGTCGGCAACCGTAGCTGGAACCGCACCGCCGGTTCGACGTAGCCGCGGACGTCGCAGTTCTCCGGTTCGGTCGCCGTCGCGGGCACCACGGTCGCGGTCTCCACGTGGGTGACCGCGCCGGGAACGTCGTAGGTCCGCACCAGATCGCCGCAGGTGCGGACCGGGCGGAAAGTCGTTTCACCGGCGGTGGCCGCCGGAGCCGTGAAGATCGAGCCTGCCGTGATGAGCGCTGCCACGCCGAGCATGGACAACCGCCGCATGTCCCACCCCAAGTTTCCCGGATCGGCTTCAGTTGTGTCCTTCACACTGGCCGGGCCTCGGCGGGTTGTCCACCGGGTTTCGCCGACATCGGAGGTTGTCCAGTTCGGGTCAGGTTTGTCCGGGTGTCTTGACATCGATGTCACACGCGAGCTTTTCTCTCTTGGCGCCACCGGTCCCCCGCCTGTGCGGCGCCCCGCATGCCCCCGCGAGAAAGCATTGGTGCAACGATGCCCCGAAGCGTCAGACCTTGGGTCTGCAGCCTTCTGAGTGCCACGGTCGTGGCGTCCGGGCTGGTAGCCCTGCCCGCCACCGCCGCGGCCGAAGACCTCCCAGCGGACTTCTACTCCTCGTTCGAGCCGGGCGAACCGGAGCCGACGTGGAGCGACACCGTCGACATCGACCCGTCGGGCAAGCCGAAGGCGTTCGGCGTCGACGGCGCGAATGCCACCACCATCCCCGGTGACGTCCGTGGCAAGGTCACCGAGACCTCCGCCAACAGCGAGAACACCCCGAACGAGGGGGTGTCGAACCTGGTGGACGGCTCGACCGACACCAAATGGCTGGCCTGGACGCCGACCGGCTGGGCGAAGGTCACGCTGTCCGAGCCGACGTCGATCACGCGGTACGCGCTGTCCTCGGCCAACGACTTCGACAACCGCAACCCGCAGGACTGGACGCTGCAGGGTTCCGCCGATGGCCAGACCTGGACGGACCTGGACAAGCAGACGGGGCAGAAGTTCAGCGAGCCGTTCCAGACGAAGGAGTACCGCCTCACGGCCGCGAGCGCCGCGTACAAGTACTTCCGGCTCGAGGTCACCAAGAACAACGGCGGCCCGATCCTGCAGCTCTCGGAGCTGCTGCTGGCCAACGAGGATCCGGCGCCGCCGGCGCTGCCGAACATGCGCAGCTTCGCCGACAGCGGCCCGGGCAGCGGCTACACCAGCAAGAACCGGGTCGGGTTCACCGGCCTGCGCGCGTTCCGCTACTCCGGCAGCCACAAGGCGCAGGGGCACGGCTGGTCGTACAACAAGATCTTCGACGTCGACATCCCGGTGGCCGCGACCTCGGAGCTGTCGTACAAGGTGCAGCCGGAGTTCATCCGCGGCGACCTGAAGTACCCGAGCACGAACGTCGCGGTGGACCTGGCGTTCACCGACGGCACCTACCTGAGCCAGCTCGGCGCGGTCGACCAGTACGGTTTCGGGCTTTCGCCGCAGGGGCAGGGTGCGAGCAAGGTGCTCTACACCAACCAGTGGAACCTGGTGCGCTCGCAGATCGGCGTGGTCGCGAAGGGCAAGACGGTCGACCGGATCCTGGTCGGCTACGACAACGCCGACGGCCCGGGTTCGCTGCAGGGCTGGCTGGACGACATCAAGGTCTCGGCGACACCGACGCCGCCGGCGAGCCTGCGCCCGTCCGACAACGTGCTCACCACGCGCGGTTCGCTGTCGAACGGGTCGTTCTCACGGGGCAACAACATGCCCGCGACCGCGGTGCCGCACGGGTTCAACTTCTGGATCCCGACGACCGACGCGGGCACGTTGAGCTGGATGTACTCCTACCACTCGCGCAACAACGAGCAGAACCTCCCGGCGCTGCAGGCGTTCTCCGCGAGCCACGCGCCGAGCCCGTGGATGGCCGACCGGCAGACCTTCCAGTTCCTGCCCTCGACCGCGGCGGGTGTGCCGAATCCCGACCGTGAAGCGCGGAAACTGCCGTTCAAGCACTCGAACGAGACGGCGCGGGCGCATTACTACGGCGTCGACTTCGAGAACGGGATCAAGACCGAGGTCGCGCCGACCGATCACGCGGCGCTGTACCGCTTCAAGTTCCCTGGCGTGGACTCGAACCTGATCTTCGACAACGTCAACAACAACGGCGGGCTCACCCTCGACCCCGCGGGCCGGGCCATCACCGGATACAGCGACGTCAAGAGCGGGCTGTCGGCCGGTGCGACCCGGATGTTCGTCTACGCCACCTTCGACAAGCCGGTGACCGCCGGTTCGAAGCTGTCGACCGGTTCCGGTGACCAGAAGCGGGACAACGTCCTCGGCTACCTCAAGTTCGACGCGGGCGCCGACAAGACGGTGAACATGCGGATCGCGACCTCGCTGATCAGCGTCGATCAGGCGAAGAAGAACATGGAGCAGGAGCTCGCCCCGAACGCGACGCTCGAATCGGTCGCCGACACCGCGCAGCAGGCGTGGGACGAGAAGCTCAAGGTCATCGAGGTCGAGGGCGCGTCGAAGGATCAGCTGATCACGCTGTATTCCAACCTGTATCGGCTCTTCCTGTACCCGAACTCGGGCTTCGAGAACGTCGGCACGGTCGAGAAGCCGGTGAAGAAGTACGCGAGCCCGGTGTCACCGAAGACCGGGCAGGACACCCCGACCCAGACCGGCGCGAAACTGGCCGACGGCGAGTTCTTCGTCAACAACGGGTTCTGGGACACCTATCGCACGGTGTGGTCGGCGTACTCGCTGCTCAGCCCGGACACCACCGGGAAACTGGTCGACGGTTTCGTGCAGCAGTACCGTGACGGCGGCTGGATCTCGCGCTGGTCCTCCCCCGGTTACGCGGATCTGATGACCGGAACCAGTTCGGACGCCGCGTTCGCCGACGCCTATCTCAAGGGGGTCAAGGGATTCGACGTCCAGTCGGCCTACGACTCGGCGATCAAGAACGCGACGGTGACCCCGCCCAACGGCGCTGTCGGCCGCAAGGGCATCGACGAGGGCACCTTCCTCGGCTACGCGCCGAACACCGCGGACCACGGTTTCTCGTGGGCGATCGAGGGCTACGTCAACGACAACGCCATCGCGAACATGTCGAAGAAGCTCTACGACGAGGCTCCGGCGGACGATCCGCGTAAGCAGGAGTACCTGGACAACTACGGGTACTTCACCGAGCGGGCCACGCAGTACGTGAACGTGTTCGACCCGAGTGTCGGTTTCTTCCAGGGCCGGGACGCGGCGGGCAAGTTCACCCGGAGCAAGGAGCAGTTCGACCCGGAGGTCTGGGGGATCGACTACACCGAGACCAACGCGTACGGCATGCGGTTCTCCGTTCCGCAGGACGGTCAGGGCCTGGCGAACCTCTACGGCGGCAAGGCGGGGCTGGCGTCCAAATTGGATGAGTTCTTCGCCAAACCCGAGCAGGGGCTCAAGTTCGGCACCTACCCCGGGGTCATCCACGAGATGACCGAGGCGCGGGACGTGCGGATGGGCATGTACGCGCACTCGAACCAGGCCGCGCACCACACGCTCTACATGTACGACTACGCGGGTCAGCCGTCGAAGACGCAGGCGAAGGTCCGCGAGGCGCTGTCGCGGTTGTACGTCGGCAGTGAGCTGGGCCAGGGCTACGGCGGTGACGAGGACAACGGTGAGCAGTCTGCGTGGTGGCTGTTCGGCATGCTGGGCTTCTACCCGTTGCAGGTCGGCAGTGCGGACTACGCGATCGGTTCGCCGCTGTTCACCAAGGCGACCGTGAACCTGCCTGGTGGCAAGAAGATCGTGGTCAACGCGCCGAAGAACAGTGCGAAGAACGTCTACGTGCAGGGTCTGAAAGTGAACGGCAAGGCGCAGACCTCGACGTCGCTGGCGCATGCGGCGATCGCCAATGGCGGGACACTCGACTTCGACATGGGCCCGAACCCGTCGTCGTGGGGCACCGGCCAGGACGACGCGCCGAAGTCGATCACCAAGGGGGACGCGGTGCCGACGCCGATGCACGACCTGACCAAGCCGGTCTCCGGCGCGGACGCGGCGTTCTTCGACAACACGTCGCGGACCGAGGCGAAGGTCACGGCGCCGATCCAGTACCAGGTGCCTTCGACGAAGGAGGCGGGTTCCTACTACACGCTGACGTCCGGGAAGGGCGCGGGCGACGCGAAGAGCTGGGTGCTGAAGGGTTCCTACGACGGGAAGACGTGGGCGGTCGCGGATCAGCGGACCGAGCAGAAGTTCGCGTGGCGGCAGCAGACGAAGGCGTTCAAGATCGCGAATCCGGCGCATTTCGCCTACTACCGGCTCGAGGTCACCGCGACCACGGGCGGGGAGGCGTCGCTGTCGGAGTTCGAGGTGCTGGGCAAGCCCGACGCGGCGTGCACGCAGACGATCACGGGCGAGCGCAAGGGCCCGCTGACCGTGCAGAACGGGGTGACCTGTGTGGACGGTGCGACGGTGTCGGGTCCGGTGTCGGTGGCGCCGGGCGCGAGCCTGATCGTCCGTGGCGGGACGATCTCCGGGCCGCTGACCGCGAACGGTGCGGCGAGGATCGTGCTCGACCGGACGAAGGTGAACGGTCCGGTGGCGATCACCGGGGCGACCGGACCGGTGTCGATCGAACTGACCGAGATCGGCGGGCCGGTGGCGTTGACGGGCAACAAGGGGCCGGTGCTGACCTCGAGCACGATCGGCGGACCTCTGGCGTGCGCGGCCAACTCCCCCGCTCCGACGGACTACGACCTGCAGAACACCGTCCGCGGCCCGGCCGCCGGGCAGTGCGCGAAGCTGTAGTCCTCCGGTAGGTCCGTGAAGGCACCTGCTTTTGTCAGCGGCGGTCCGTGAAGGCCTCCTTCCCTACCTTGAGAGTAGGGTTCCGGCAAAGTCGAGGTAGAGCTTGATCAACGGAAGATCGGGGACACTCAATGTCCCTGATCTTCCGTTGATCAAGGGTGAGCCGAGGTAGGGCAGGCTTGATTTTGGATGCCGCGGGGCTCCAGGTGCGGTTTCGGGGGAATGGTGTGAGTGGCGGTTCGGGTGAGGGCCCCTTGTGTCTTAGGTACCTGCCATCGGGCGATACGCGTGATCCGACGGAGGGTACGCGTGAGTGAACGGAGAACACCCGACGAAACCTGCCGCTTCCGCCGTGTCATCCATCCAGTCACACGTGTCCTCCGTCTGATCACACGCGCCATCCATCCAGCCACGCGAAACCATGCAAGATGCCCAAATCGGGCATTTTTGTCTCGAACAGTGTCCCTTATGGACAGTCCGGACCCGGGTGAGGCCCCTTGTGTGGGCCCGCTCCCGCCGTGTCCACCACGACACGTTCGTCTTGTCCCGCTATAGAGGTGCAGCCGACCAGCAACTCTGCGACTTTGCCGCAACCCTGACGCTCAAGGTAGGGAAGGAGGCCTTCACGGACTTCGGTCAGCCCAACGGGTCCGCCGGAGATGCCTGGTCCTCGCGGTTGGGTTCGTCCCGTTCGAAACGATGCCAAGTCAAGTCATCGACGGTGACCTGCTCATCCGAGAGATGCCATCCCGGCGGGCCGAAGGACGGCGGCGCAGACTGAAGCCGCTCGGCACGCTCAATGAACCTTGAATACCCAGGAGAGACCGAGGTTTCGACCAAAGCGTTGGAAAATCGGACATCCTTGCCGAAGGCCACTCTGTCGAACAAGATCACATCCATAAACCGCGCTTCCTCGAAATCAACCACGGATTCCAACGTAGCCTCCGCGAAAGAACCGAAACCTTCGAACTTCGCTCTCTTGAACGATAAGTATGCGCCGGAAGCGTTGACCCGCATGAATCGCGCAGCCGAAAAAGTGCATTCATCAAAACCTGCCACCGTTGTGAAGCTAGTTTCAAAAAAGTTTGCGGTATTCGCGAATGTCGTTCCCCTAAAGCGGGCAATCCCAGGAAAGTCTGCATAGTCGAAGGAT
The DNA here is from genome assembly GCF_055598845.1 of Amycolatopsis sp. NPDC039088. Classification (NCBI taxonomy): domain Bacteria; kingdom Bacillati; phylum Actinomycetota; class Actinomycetes; order Pseudonocardiales; family Pseudonocardiaceae; genus Amycolatopsis; species Amycolatopsis sp. NPDC039088. The sequence goes on from NZ_JBVKAE010000012.1 coordinate 219,645, forward strand.
ACTGGTCCTTGAAACGTCGCCTTCTCAAAGCTTGCAACCGCGACACTTTTCGGATCTCGACTGAGCCCGGTACGGTCAGACCGAGAGAACCTCGTCTTTTTAAACTCGACAGGACCCGCGAAAGACGTTCCGTCGAAGTGAACAGCCCCAGCAAAAACCGCCTCCGTAAACACGGCGAATCCCCGAAAAGCCGTTCCGGCGAAGCTGGTTGTTCCGATAAATTTGGCATTCTCGGCTAGAAGCGTTCGAACGGTGCAACCGTTGAGCGTGAAATCGATAAGGGTGGCACCGGAAAGGTCCAGGTCAATGTGGGGCCAGAAGGTCTTCGCGGGATGAAGTTGGCCGTCACTCATATAGTGAGATACCAGATGGGTGGCGAGCAGACGCTGGGCGGTGAGCCGCACCTCGCGCTCTTGCGCAAGTGCCTGGCCGACCACGGGTGACGCCGGCGAGTTCGTCGCGGGACGGCCTCGATTCGGCCGAAGTGGCGCGCGGAGCCCACCGATCCGCCGGACGGCGGGTTCGCGCGGGAGCGCGGCATGGGGCATACGCAGGTAGGCACAGAGCACGTTGACCACGGTTTGCTGGTGCTCGGAGTTCTCGTCGGCCAAACGAGCGAGGGCGTACATCCCACCCAGCCGTACGGCGGCATGATCCGAGCCCAACTGCCCGACCGAAGTGCTGTACAGCTCGGTCACACGACGAGCGGAGGCATCCAGCTCTGTGTTCCGTGCGACCTGCACGGCGTGCACACGAGTATCTTCCGCGACCTGCACGGTATGAGCCTGGACGCGGTCGCGCTGATCGAGTTCAGCCTGCCGATGGCGCAGTTCCTCATGGCGGGCTTCCAGCTCCAACTCCTGGGTCCGCTGCCGTCGCACTGCGAGATACAGGGCGAACAAACCGCCGCCGGCCACCACGACCGACGCGGCGATCTTCACCACGTCCAGCTGCGCTGCGGCTTTCTTCTCTGGGTCGACCAGAGCCAAAGCGTCGACCCATCGCCACAACAGCCATCCCGCCACTCCCGCAGCCGACAGCACGATCACGGCGCCCAACGGCACTATCCACCGCGGCAAGGGCGGCCGGGATACAGACGGAGGTAATGACGAGGGCCGCGCTCTGGAATCATCGATCACCCTCAGATCATCGCGTGAAAACCCCGCGTCCGCGTCGCTCAAGAGGGCCTTCACGGCTATTCGGTGCGCCGGCCGCGGACGATGCCGAAGCCGACAAGAGCCGCGGACAGCAGGGTCAGGGCGAGACCCGCGCAGGTGGTCGCCCTCAGGAAGTCGGCCGAATCCCGGGCGGCGGTCAGCGCGCCGGGGAAGACCAGCGCCAGGATGGTGCCGCTCAGCGCGATGCCGATTCCGGTGGTGACCTCGCCGGCGGTGTCGGCGAGCGCGGCGCCGATGGTGGTCCGGTCCGACGGCAGGCCGCGCATCACGTTGGTGCCCGCCACGACACCGACCACGCGCATACCTGCCGCGACCAGGACGAGCGCGAGGGCGATCCAGAGGTAGCCGAGCCCGCTGAACGCGGTGTAGACGGCGAGTCCGCACACGACCGCGGTGGCGCTGAGCCAGGCGGCCTTGGTGAGGCCGACGCGGGTGATCAAGGGGCCGATGAGCGCACCGCCGGCGATCAGGACGACGACCTGCGGCAGCATCCCGATGGCCGCTTGAGCGGGCGCCCAGCCCAGCCCGAGCTGAAGATGCAGCGTCACCAGGTAGCCGAGTCCGGCGGTGGCCAGCGCGGCGGCGCCTTTGAGTGCCAGGCCACTGGACACCAGGGGGCGGGCGAGGAGTTCGAGGTCGAGCAGCGGATGCCGGGCCGTCTTCTCGCGGAGGACGAAGCAGGTTCCGGCGAGGAGCGCGGCCGCGGTGGCGATCCAGGGCAGGGCCGAGGCGGCGCCTGCTTCGACGAAGAGCGTGGGTGCGACGAGCGCGAGGACGATGGTCACGGTTCCCAGGGCGGCGCCCGCGACGTCGATCGGATCGCGGTGCAGGCCGGCGGGATCGTCGGCGGGGATACCGGCGCGGATGCCGAGGAACGCGAACGCGGCGACCGGCACGTTCACCAGCAGCAGTGCCTGCCACGGCGCGACGGCGAGCACGAGCCCGCCGAGGATGGGGCCGATGGCGAGGCCGACCAAGCCCACCGTCGAGATCAGTGTGGTCGCGCGGACGCGAAGCACGTCTTCGTCGAACAGGCGGAAGGCGAGGGCGAGTGAGCCGGGCGTCGTCATCGCCGCGGCGACGCCCATGACGGCCCGGACGGCGATGAGCTGCCACGCGGCGGTGACGACCACCGTCGCCAGGCTGGCCACGCCGAGCAGCACGAGGCCGATGAGCATGACCTTGCGCCTGCCCACCCGGTCGGCCAGCGCGCCGAACGCGAGCATGAGCCCGCCGAACACGACGGAATACGCCCCGGTCACCCATTGCAGGGTGGTCGTCGAGGCGGAGAGCTCGCGGCCGATGGTCGGCAGCGCGAGATTGAGGCTCGAGTTGTCGAGCATCTCGAACAGGAACACGGCCGAGAGCCCGGCGAGAGCGGGCCACCCTTCGATGAGGGACCGGCTTTGAACGTGGGGACGCACAGAACACTCCTTCGCAAGGAAGGAGTGACGGTTCATGCGATACCGCGTGTGCGCGTGCTCCACGGAGAGCACGTTTCTACCCCGATATCGCGATCTTACGCTTACGGCTCTCGTGGGTGGGCATGACGGTGAGAACCGTCATGCCCACCCACGAGACCGCGTCATCAGGTCATCAGGTCAGGCGGAGCCGCCCCGCACCGCCAGCCGCTGTACGTCCATGTACAGGCAGCCGGCCGTGGTGGGCTGCGGCGAGCAGACCTTGTCCGGGTAGAACGAGAGCTGGTTGGACGAGACGGTCAGCCGCACGAACAGCACACCGGTCGCGCTGCCCGGCGCGAGCTGGAGTGCGGTGAGCTTGCCGAGATCCGACGGCTTGAAGTCGCCGGTGCCCGCCTTCACCCAGGTCGTTCCGTCCACCGAGGTTTCGACGGTGACGTCCTTGGCCGCGGCGGGCGGGTCGTCGCCGCAGGTGTTGGCCGGGTCGATCTCGATGGCGCTCACGGTGACCGGTTTGGCCAGTTTGATCGTGACGAACCGCTTCTCGATCGTGCCGTCCGGGCCGGCCACCTTGTCGGTCGACCAGCCGCCACCGCCGAGCACGGAGGACTTCAGCAGGTCGCCCGGCCCGCAGCCGTACTGGGTGAAGTCCTCGCCGTTGAACGCGGTGACGCCGGCACCCGCGCCGCTGGAGGCCCAGTTGAGCCGCAGCGCCCAGTCGACGGTGGTGGTACCGGAGCGGACCGAGACCGCGCGGACCTCACTGTCCGCGCCGCCGCCGTCGGCGTAGACCTTCGGATAGGTGCCCGGGAGCACCGAGGGAATGGTGTAGGTGCCCTTGGCGTCGGTGACCGCGGACAGCGAGCCGCCGAAACCGGAGTCGTGGCCGCCGAACCGGACGGCGACGCCCGCGATCGGGGTGCCGTCGTCACGGTTGGTGACCTTGCCGGTCACGGTCCCGGTGGGGGTGCCCGCCGGCGGCGGCGTGGAGAAGTCCTCCGCCGGTGCGGTGTCGGCACCGGTGATCGACGCGGCGAAGTAGCCCATGCCGCGGGCGGCGAACGCCTTCCACAGCTTGGCGTGCGCGCGGCCGCCGTTGATCACCGTGTCGGCCTGCAGGATCGAGTTCCGCATGTCCAGGAAGGACGGCGACGCGGGCGACAGCTCCATCGCGCGCGTGACCAGCGCCCTCGTCAGCGGCACACCGAGCACCGAGCGGACGTCCCACAGCGTGCTCGCCCAGATCTCGCCGTCGGCGTGCACCTCCGGGAACCCGATGATCCGGCCGAGGTCGCCGTAGGTGTAACCGCCGGGACCGGCTCCGGGAGTGCCGGGGCACTGCGGCGCGCCGGCGCCCACCGGGCAGTCCAGCGGCTGGGTGCGGGCGAGGGGTTTGCCGTTGCTGACGTAGTCGCCGCCGAGGAGTTCACCGGGCGCGGGGGTGTCCTTGACCGCGTTGCGGCCGGCGAGGTAGTCGAAGGCGTACCAGTCGCTCCAGGCCTCGCCCATCGCGGCGGATTGCAGGGTGTTCAGCGTGGAGTTGCCCTGCGCGTCGACCACGAGCCGGTTGGACAGGCCGTGGGTGTATTCGTGGTGGATGATCGTGGCGTCGTCGGCGGAGTTCGCCGCGAGGAACGGGTCCGCGGGGTCGCTGGGGTCGTGGAAGAGGAACATCCCCATGGTCGGGGCCTGCCCGTCGGGCGGGGTGCCCATGAACGCGTTGTCGTAGTAGCCCGGTTCCTGGGCGCCGAGCAGGGTGTGGACCTGTACGGCGTCGCCGTCGACCTTCTCGAAGTTGCCCGCCTCACGGGTGAAGCCGATCGGGAAGGAAGCGAGGTGGTCGTGGAAGCTCCCGACGTAGGCCAGTGCCTGTACGGCGTTCTGTTCGCGGTTCTTCGCCCACGAACCCGGGGTCTTCGGATCCCACGAACACGGCCTGCTCACCGAGCACGGCGGTCCGACGACGGCGTTGAAGTCGGTGAACCGGTAGCGGTAGCTGCCGTCGGTGTTCGGTCCGATCTCTTCCTGTGGCTGGAACTTCAGGTCGCCGTTGACGTCGGCGGCGACGTGCGCGACGTTGCCGTCCAGGGTTTTGGCGTCGGCGGGCAGCCAGCCCTTGTGGGTCAGGTCGACCTGCTTCTGCGGGCCCGGCTGGACTTCCCAGGCGAGGCCTTTGGCGCCGGCAGCGTCGGCGGTGTCGTTGGCGTGGTTCACGAGGTTCTTGCGGTAGAGCAGCTTGCCGGTGCCGGCGTCGGTCACTTCCTGGAACATCTTGTCGGCGGCGGGTTTGGCCAGTGTGTACCAGGCGGGACGGATGCCGTCGCCGGTGAGGAACGCGACCTGCTTGGCATCCGGTCCGGGTGCGGCGAACGTGGCCGCGCCGAGTGAGGCGGGGAGGTCGCGCACGGGCGAGCCGTCCAGCTGGATGAGCCTGCCGTCCTTGGTGACGTGCGCTTTCAACCCGTTGCCGAACACGGGGATCCCGCCGACGGTCTGGGTGAAGGAGAGGTGGTGGGTGCCTTCGACGTCGACGTAGTCCTTGCGCAGGGTCAGTTTCGCGGTGTCGGCGGCGCTGAGGCCGACGAGTCCTTCCTGTGCGCGCAGATAGTCCAGGACGATGTCGCGGGGCGATTTCCCGCTCGGTCCGGTGAGGAAGCCGTCGGTGCGGGCGAGGGCGCGTGGGGTGCCGGTCAGCTCGTCGAAGTCGAGCAGGGCCTGGTTCCCCAGTTCCGCACGTGCTTTCGCGACGGTGTTCGCCCGCGACGCCGAGAGCTGTGCCTGCGCGCCGAGTACCCGCGGGCTGGTTCTCGCCGTGTCGCGGACATCGACGTCCTTTCCGGATCTGTCCGGGGTGAACTGGACGGCGCCCGGTGCCGGTGCCGCGCCGGCTTCGGGCGCTGTGATCAGCGCTAACACTGTGATGACGGTCGCGGCGCACATCGAAGCACGCGAACGCGACGAACGTGACGTCACTCCAGACCCCTCTCTTGGTGGTGACGTGGACGCTCCATTCGTACCGATACAGTCACAGTGGACGTCAGCGCCGATCAGGTATGGACCATCCCGGTGAACGGGACATCGGCGCAAGAGCGTCCACAATGGACTCGACTGGATTCGTAGCGGGAGATCGTGTCCGACAGGGATTGGGGCGAGCGCGGCTTGAAGATCGACGATTTCGCGCTCGACGGGACGCTGCGGTTCGAGCGACTGCGTCCTCAGCTGTTCGGCCTCGCGTACCGCCTTCTCGGTTCGGCGGCGGAGGCGGAAGACGCCGTCCAGGACGCCTACCTGCGGTGGGCGGCCGCCGAGCATGAGTCGATCGGGTCGCCGCGGGCATGGCTGGCGAAGGTGGTCACCAACCTCTGTCTGAACCGGCTGACCTCGGCCAGGGCACAACGCGAACGGTATGTCGGGCCGTGGTTGCCCGAACCGGTGCTGACCTCGGATGACGCCCTCGGTCCGCTGGAGACGGCGGAGCAGCGGGAGTCCGTGTCGGTGGCGATGCTGGTGCTGCTGGAACAGCTCAGCCCGGTCGAGCGGGCGGTGTTCGTGCTGAAGGAGGCCTTCGCCTACAGCCATCGCGAGATCGCCGCGATCCTGGACGTGTCCGAGGTCAACTCGCGGCAGTTGCACAGCCGGGCGCGGCGAGCGCTGAACCGATCGGACGAGCGACGGGTACCGAACCCGCGTGAGGTCGAAAAGCTCGTCGAAAGTTTCCTGTCCGCGGCCAGAGACGGTGACCTGACGAGGTTGGAGCAGCTGCTCACCGCCGAGGTCACGGCATGGTCGGACGGCGGGGGCAAGATCACCGCGGCCCGGCGTCCGGTGCGGGGTGCGGCGAAGGTCGCGCGCCTGTACGCCGGCATGTTCGCCGGGATCGAGGGCGTGTCGATCGGGATCGGCGAGGTCAACGGCGCTCCCGCGGTGATCGCGACGGCCGGGGGCGACCTGTACGGCGTTCTCGGGTTCGAGGTGGTGGACGGCCGGATCGCCGGGCTGCGGTCGGTCGCGAATCCGGACAAACTCGCCTTCCTCGCGCGGCAGCTGTCACGTTCCGGATGGCTCGCCGGTTCTTGAGGGTGGAAGCTCTCGTGAACGGAGGACCAAGGTGGCGAAACCGATTCTGGTGACCGGCGGTACCGGCGATCTGGGCCGCGAGGTAGTGCGGCGGCTGCTGGCCGCCGGCCTGCCGGTTCGGGTCATGAGCCGTCGGCCGCGTCCGGCGGAGGTGCCCCATGAATGGGCGCGGTGTGATCTGCGGACCGGTGACGGCCTGGCCGAGGCGGTCGACGGTGTCTCGGTGATCATCCATTGCGCGTCGACAGCGGGGCGCGGGGACGAACGGGTGACCAGGAACCTGACCGAGGCGGCGCGGCGGGCCGGGAGCCCGCATCTGGTGTACATCTCGATCGTCGGTGTCGACGTGATCAGGTTCTTCTACTACGACGAGAAGCTGGCTTCGGAGAAGGTGATCGAGGAGTCCGGTCTGCCGTGGACGGTGCTGCGGGCGACGCAGTTCCACGATCTCGTCGCCAGGGCGTCGGCGGTGCAGCGTCGGCTGCCGGTGACGTTCATGCCGTCCGGGTTCCGGTTTCAGCCGGTCAGCACCGGCGATGTCGCGGACCGGCTGGTCGCGTTGGCCTCCGGTGCGCCCGTGGGCCGGGTCCCGGATATGGGCGGTCCCGAGGTACGGACCGCGCGCGACCTGGCGGAGGCTTACCAGCGGGCGACGGGACGGCGGAAGCCGATCGTGCCGGTGTGGCTGCCGGGCAAGGCGTTCCGGGCCTTTCGGGCGGGCGGCAACCTGACGCCGGAGAACGCGACCGGAGTGGGCACGTTCGAGGAGTTCCTCGCCTCACGCGTTCAGTCCTCTTGACGCGGTGCCGCCCGGCAGGCCGTGCCGACGTGTGCGAGTTACGGTGGCCTGGTGACGATCACCGGGTTCTTCTCCTCCTTCGAAACGGGTGATCCGCAGCCGGTGGATCCGGTGTTGCGTGTCGGCACCGGCCCGCGGTCGTCGCCGACGGCGAAGCCGGGCGTGGGGTTCACCGGCGCGCACGCCCTCCGCTTCGAGGGCACGCTCCGCGCGCCGCTGTTCGAAGTGGACATCGAGGTCACCGGTCACACCGAACTGTCCTATGTGGTCTTCCCCGAAGCCGAGACCGACGCCGTCCCCACCTACCGCAGCACGTTCGTGGCGCTCGACGTCGAGTTCACCGACGGCACGTCCGCCGGGTTCAGCGCCACCGGGCAGGGCCTGGACAAGACGCTGTACGTCGACCAGTGGAACCGGGTACGCCGACGGCTCGGCGAGTTCGCCGGACGGCGGATCGGCAGGATCGTCCTGGTCTGCGAACCGCCGCCCGGTGACGGCGTGCCCGGCGGCTGGGTGGACGACGTCCGGATCGCCGAGCGCGTGGTCGAGGTCCGTGAGCCGGTCGATCACGTCCGCACCACCCGCGGCACGCATTCCAGCGACAAGTTCTCCCGGGGCAACAACTTCCCCGCCACGGCCGTCCCGCACGGCTTCAACTTCTGGACCCCGGTCACCGACGCGGGCGTCACCAACTGGCTCTACAGCTATCACCGGCACAACACCGCCGCGAACCGTCCGGCGCTGCAGGCGTTCGCGCTGTCGCATCAGCCGAGCCCGTGGATGGGTGACCGGCACACCTTCCAGGTGATGCCGGGGATCGGCCCGGTCGAGCCCGACCGGGCCCGCCGCGCGCTCACCTTCTCCCACGACGACGAGATCGACCGGCCGCATCATTACGGTGTCCGGTTCGACAACGGCGTCACCGCCGACATCGCCCCGTCCGATCACGCGGCACTGATGCGGTTCACCTTCCCGGGCGATCGCGGCTGGCTGCTGTTCGACAACGCCCGCAACCGCGGCGGGCTGCGTCTGGACCCGGCGAACGGCGTGCTCACCGGGCACACGTGGGTCCGCAGCAGGCTGTCGGCCGGCGCGCGGCGGATGTTCGTGCACGCCGAGTTCGACGTCCCCGCCGACCGCGGCGGGAAGATCCGGCGTCCGGTGTGGCGCACGGTCACCGGGTTCCTGGAGTTCGCGGCGGGCGAGGTGACGATGCGGATCGCGACGTCGCTGATCAGTCTCGCGCAGGCGAAACGCAACCTCGACCTGGAGATCCCCGCCGGGACGACCTTCGAACAGGTCCGGGACCAGGCCCGGGACGCGTGGTCGGAGGTACTGGGCCGGGTCGAGATCGAGGGCGCGACCGAAGACCAGCGCGACACCTTCTACTCCAACCTCTACCGCCTGTTCCTGTATCCGAACTCCGCACACGAGGACACCCCGAAGGGCGTCCGTCACGCGAGCCCGGTCGTCCGCCGGTTCCTGCCGAGCACCCACACACGGACCGGCGCGAAAGTCGTCGACGGCGAGATGTACGTCAACAACGGCTTCTGGGACACCTACCGCACCACCTGGCCCGCGTACACCCTGCTCACGCCCGGCCGGTGCGGGCGGATGATCGACGGGTTCGTCCAGCAGTACCGCGAGGGCGGCTGGATCTCGCGCTGGTCCTCCCCCGGGTACGCCAACCTGATGACCGGCACCAGCTCCGACGTCGCGTTCGCCGACGCGTACCTCAAGGGCGTGCGGGGATTCGACGTCGAGGCTGCCTACGAGGCGGCACTGAAAAACGCGACGGTGACTCCGCGCGGGCAGAGCGTCGGCCGGAAGGGCCTGCACGAGTCGATCTTCCTCGGGTTCACGCCGACCTCGGTCCACGAGGGCCTGTCGTGGGCGCTCGAAGGCTGCGTGAACGACTTCGGCCTGGCCAATCTCGCCGAAGCGCTCGGCCACCACGACGACGCCGCGTACTTCCGGCAGCGCTCGCAGCAGTACGCGAACCACTTCGATCACCGCATCGGGTTCTTCCAGGGCCGTAACCGCGACGGCAACCGGCATTTCGCCGCCGAGGGCTACGACCCGGAGGCGTGGGGCGGCGACTTCACCGAGACGAACTCCTGGAACACCGCCTTCTCCGTCCCCCACGACGGTGCCGGGCTCGCCGCGCTGCACGGCGGAACCGAAGCGCTCGAGTCCAAACTGGACACGTTCTTCGCGACGCCGGAGACGGGCCGCAAACCGGGTTCCTATGGTGGCCTCATCCACGAGATGACCGAAGCCCGCGACGTCCGGATGGGACAGTACGGGCATTCCAACCAGCCCTCGCACCACATTCCCTGGATCTACCACTACGCGGGCGCGCCGTCGAAGACGCAGCGGATCGTGCGGGAGGTCCTGCGCCGGCTCTACGTCGGCGGCGACCTGGGCCAGGGTTATCCCGGTGACGAGGACAACGGCGAAATGTCCGCCTGGTACGTCTTCGGCGCGCTCGGGTTCTACCCGCTGGCCATGGGCAGCCCCGAGTACGCGATCGGCTCGCCGCTGTTCACGAAGGCGACCGTCCATCTGGAGAACGGGAAGGACCTGGTCATCACCGCGCCCGGCAACACCGAACGCACCGTGTACGTCCACGGGCTGACGATCGACGGCCGTCCGCACGAGAGCAGCACGCTTCCGCATTCGGTGCTGGCCGAGGGCGCGACGCTGGAGTTCACGATGGGCGAGCAGCCCTCGAACTGGGGCCGCTCCCCCGTCGAACCGGCCGCCCCGCGCCCGCTCACGGACATCACGGTGGGCGACGGTGCCCTGTTCGACGACACCACCAAGACCGAGATCACCTTCCCCGGCGGCAAGCCCGTCATCGACTTCCCCGTCGAAGACGCCGATCGTGAGGTCGTGATGTACACGCTGACCTCGGGCAGCCGCCGCGGTGATCCGCGTTCGTGGGTACTGGAGGGATCCGACGACGGAGCGCACTGGGTGCCGCTGGACCAGCGTGAAGGCGAGACGTTCCGCTGGCGCCGCCAGACCCGACCGTTCGCCCTCTCCAAGCCCGCGAAGCACGCCAGATACCGTCTCCGCATCACCTCGTCCACCGCCCGGCGGGTCACCCTCGCCCAAGGAGAGCTGCTCGCCCGATGATCTCCCGCATCACCCAGGCCACGACCGATCGTCTGGTCGCCTCCGATCCCGGCCTGGTCCGGCTCCGGCTCGGTTTCTCGGCCGTACTCAGCATCGTCGTCGCGGTACTGGCCATCCTGCCGTTCCACCAGCCGCTCACGGTCACCCTCGTTGCCGCGATCGCCGCGATGACCTCCGCCTTCACCGTCAACGACGCCACCCCCGGCCAGCAGGCGGTGACGCTGATCTCGGCATTGGTGCTCGGGGCCGCGTCGCTCACCGCGGCCAGTGTGGGCTCGGCGGTTCCACCGCTGGACAGCGTCGTGTTCGTCCTGCTGATCTTCGTCGCGGTCTACGCGCAGCGGTTCGGATCGCGCGGGATCGCGCTGGGATCGATCTCGTTCTTCCTGTTCTTCTTCGCGATGTTCCTGCAGACACATCTGAGACAGGTCCCGGTCCTGCTTCTGGCGCTCACGATCGGGATCGCGGCGAACGCGGTGGTCAGGTTCGTCCTGCTGCGCAGGCACACCGACGCGGAGTTCCTGCGGATCCGGCGGGCGTTCCGGGCGAGACTCGCGGCGGTCGTACGGGCGGCGGAGGACTACCTGACCGTCGGCGGCAGCGAGCGCACCCGCAAACGGCTCCGCACGACCAACGCCCGTCTGCACGAGACCGTGCTGCTCATCGAGGACACCGCCCCCGAGGTGACCGGAGCGGATTCGGCGAACCGGCTGCGCCGCCGCGCGATCGAGGTCGAGCTGGCGGTGCAATGGCTGACGATCACCGTGCAACGCACCTGCGCCGAGGAACTCGGCGAAGACGTCCGGGACGATCTGGTCGCGCGTCTGCGGCGGTTCCGGTCGCTCATCGAACGCGACCCGCGGGAACTGCCGCTGATCAGCGAGACCGAAGAGTTCAGCAGGATGCTGGTGGAAGGCAGCCGGATCGACGAGCACGCCGCGGCCGGTGACGGGGTCCGCCGGGCCATCGCCGAACTCGCGCTGGCCGACGTACGGGCGCAGCGGGTCGCCGAACACGACGTCTCCGATACCGGCGACGACCCCGAGGATCCCGAAGAGGAGAAGTCGTCGGCGTTCGCCTACGACAACCAGACGCGCAGCGCCATCCAGGCCGTCGTCGGCGGCGGGCTCGCCGTCCTCGGCGGGGAACTGGTGTCGAGCCAGCGGTGGTACTGGGCGGTCCTGACGGTGTTCGTGGTGTTCATCGGCTCGTCGACGGCGGGGGCGACGTTCGTGAAGGGCGTCCGTCGACTCGGCGGCACACTGATCGGCATCGTGGGCGGCCTGGTGCTGACCCTGCTGGTGTCGGGCAGTGTGCCGGCAACGCTGGCGCTGATCCTCGTGTGCGTCTTCGGCATGGTCTACATGGCCCGGGTGTCACAGGTGATCATGGCGTTCTTCATCACCAGCATGCTCGGGCTGCTCTACAGCCTGCTGGGGACGTTCAGTCTCGAGGTGCTGTGGATCCGCGTCGCGGAGACCGCGGTGGGCGCGGCGGCCGGCGTGCTGGCCGCCGTGGTGATCGTGCCGGTACGCACCCGTGCGGTGATGCTCGACGACGTCTCCACGTTGCTGGACGAACTGGACGAGTTCGTGGAGAAGGCCGCGGGCCTGCTGTCCGGCGCGGAGAACGTGAGCGTCATCGAGAAGTCACGTGACCTCGACCGGGCGGTGGACAAGGTCCGCACGACGATCGAACCGCTCACTCATCCGGTGAATCTCAGCAGCCGCCGCGACTACGGCTGGCATGTGCTGACGACGGTGGAGACGATCGCCTTCCGCGCCCGCCATGTCGCGGCGCGGTCGCAGGCCGGGCTGCTGGTGAACGAGGCGGATCGGCTGCGGCTGTACACCGGGCGGATCCGGGAGAACATCGCCGTGCTGAGGAAGGCCATCGGCGCTCCCGGGGGTTCCGGGCACGGAACGCTGGTCCGCGACGACGGGACCCCGGTGGCCGACCGGATCGACGATCCGCAGGCGCGTTCGGTGCTCACCAGTCTCGGGCATCTCGACGAGACGGTGATCGCGCTGGGCCGCGCGTTCGGGGTGGAGGCCACCGATCCGTCGCCTTCCGCGAAAGGCTGACGGCCTCCTTCGCCGGAACTCGAAGAAGGCCGTCACCTCACCGGATCAGTTCTTCGGCTTGGGACACTGTTTCCAGGAGAAGTGGTAGGTGGTCTTGATGGCACCGTCGGTCGAGTCCATCGTGACGAAACTGGTGGTCTTCTTCGGATCGGAAGTACCGACCGCGGCCCGCAATTCCGTGTTGATGTTGAAGTTCCGGTCCTCACCGCACGGCTTGTACACGATGGCACCGACTTCGATTTCGTCGGTGAACTGCCAGTTGTCCTCGAGCGGACCCTTGAGGTTGTGGTTCACGTAGGAGGTCGGCGAATTGCCCTGGAAGTAATAGTTCGCCCGCTCCAGCCCGGTGGCACCCGCCGCCAAGGAGGCGAAACCGCGATAATCAGCGCTCGCGATACCGTAGGTGAATCCCTGCGGCACGTGAACGTAGAGGTTGAGCTGGCAGTTCTTGCGCAGATCGGTCGGTTTCGCACCGACACCGACCTGGGCGGTGTATTCGCTGTAGGTGACGGTGAACGCGGTGTTGTCCGGCGATACGGAAATGGCCGAGGTACCCGGTCTGCAACCGGTTCCGTTGACGGTCACGACATCGATGATTATCTTGTCGGCAGGCGCGGGAGGTGGTACCCAGCCATTCGATGTGACAACCGACGAGAAAAGCGTCACGGCAGCAACCAGCGCATTGAGCATGGGATTCCTTCCCAAAACTTCCACACGGCGGGGAACTGGGCGGGTTCGATATTTGCGGCGACGTCCTGACACCGGGTCGGGAGACCCTGGCCAGGGCATGGGTGGGACGGCCTTCTTCCGGGCGGGGAAGCAGGCCGTCACCCTGGCGTGGTCAGGAGGTCGGGCAGGTCTTCCAGGAGAAGTGGTAGGTGGTCCTGACCGCTCCGTCGGTGGAGTCCATCGTGATGAAACTGGTGGTCTTCTTCGGGTCCGAGGAACCCGCGGCGACCCTCAGCTCGGTGTTCACGTTGAGATTCCGGTCTTCACCACACGGCTTGTAGACGATGACGCCGCCTTCGGCCTCGTCACGGAATTGCCAGTTGTCCGACAAAGGCCCGTTGAGCGGATGACTCACGTGCGCGGTCGGCGAATTGCCCTGGAAGTAGTAATTCGCCCGCTGCAACCCTTTGGCGCCGGATTCGAGCGAGGCGAAACCGCGATAGTCGGCACTGGCGATACCGTAGGTGAATCCCTGCGGCACATGGATGTTGAGGTTGAGCTGGCAGTTCTTCCGCAGATCGGTCGGTTTCGCACCGACACCGACCTGCGCGGTGTATTCGCTGTAGGTCACCGTGAAGGCACTGTTGTCCTTGGCGACGGCGATGGCCGACGAACCCGGCGGACAACCGGATCCATTGACCGTGACCACGTCGATGACAACCCGGTCCGGCGGCGGTCCCGGCGGCGGCGACCAGCTATTCGGTGTTATTATCGACGAGAAAAGCGATACGGCGGCGACCACTGTCGTAAGCATGGGGTCCTTCCCAAAACTTCCACACGGGGGGCGGGGAACTGGGCGGACTCAGGTTAGCGAAACGATCTCCACGATGCCGCCCGCCGATCGGCCCAAAAGGCCACGGCAACCGGTTCATGAAATAACTTTATGGGCTGTAACCGTTTTCCGGGACAGACCGGAACAGCGAATGCCCCGAAAAACACCACTCCATTGGCACGATATGAAAATCCCGCCGCGTCCCGGGTGTTGACGATTCCGGGGAGACAACCGTGATCACGCGCCGATGACGGCTCTACCGCGTCCTCCGCGAGCTGGACCGGGTGATCGGGACGATCACGCTCCCGCGGTACCTGTCCGAACCCGAGCTGCGGCTGCCAGGCCGTCCTCGTAGCCGAGCACGGCGGCCACGCCCCGCACATCGGGGTCGAACGGGTCAGGGCCGAACCCGGCGAGGGCCCGCTTGGACGGCTCGACCACCACGGCGCGGTCCAACACCTCCTGCCGCTGCGCGGACGCGTACGCCGGCGACTCCGACGTCGGCTGCAGCACAACCACCCGGTCAGCGTCTTGGGCGAGCTCGGCATTGGTCAGGGAGAACGTGCCGCCGTCGATGTAGTCATCGCCGTCGACCCGCACCACCGGCCACAGCCCTGGGACCGCGCAACTGGCGGTGAGCGCGTCCACCAGCCCCACACCCGAATCCCGGGTGAAGACGGTTCTGCGGCCGTCCACACGGACCGCGACGATGCTGAGCCGGACGGCCGGCCAGGAGTCGTCGGCCACCCGCCGGGCGACCACGTCACGGCGCCGGGAAGGGTCGATCCCCGACCGCTGCCGGGACAGCCCCGCCAAGCGCGCGGTCTTCACCGCGACAGGGTCGTCGCCGCCATGGATGGCCAGCACGTCCGGCATCACTTCGGCCAAAGCCACCGCCGGGGCGAGCTCGTCGTTGCGGCGTGACTTGCGCACCACCTTGTCGTACTCCCCGACCGCCGACCCCACCTGGAGCACAGCGGCCGCCACGGCGGCTCCTGCGGACGTCCCTACCACGTGGTCAGCGGAGCCCAACTGGAGCGCCCCGGCCTCCTCGAGCGCGGCGAGCACCCCTATGGTCCAGCCGATCCCGGCCAGGCCGCCACCACCGAGCACCACGGCCGTCGATTCCCGTGACACGAGCGTCCTCCCCTGTTGTCGTCTTGAGTGCCCACGCCCGCCGAGAGGATCCCGGCGTCGAGTCCGTGCCAGGACCCTAGAGTCTGACATCGGTGTGAGAGTCAAGAAGCCGCCGGGAACGCGACCGGTGGTGGCATCGATCAAGAAAACAGTGACTGGACGCACCCGAACGGCGACTCGGGACAGGACTAGCATCGCGGTACAAAGTCGATGTCGCCTCAAGCTGGAGAACCGCAATGACCCAAGCCCCTGTCAACGTCACCGTCACCGGTGCGGCCGGCCAGATCGGCTACGCGCTGCTCTTCCGCATCGCGTCCGGTCAGCTGCTCGGCCAAGACACCCCGGTGAAGCTGCGGCTCCTGGAGATCCCGCAGGCGGTCAAGGCGGCTGAGGGCACCGCGATGGAACTCGAAGACGGTGCGTTCCCGCTGCTCGCGGGCATCGACATCTTCGACGACCCGAAGCAGGCCTTCTCGGGCGCGAACGTCGCCCTCCTCGTCGGCGCCCGCCCCCGCGCCAAGGGCATGGAGCGTGGTGACCTGCTCGAGGCCAACGGTGGGATCTTCAAGCCGCAGGGTGAGGCCATCAACGCCGGCGCGGCCGACGACATCAAGGTCCTCGTGGTCGGCAACCCGGCCAACACCAACGCCCTCATCGCGCAGGCACACGCCCCCGACGTCCCGGCCGAGCGCTTCACCGCGATGACCCGCCTCGACCACAACCGCGCCCTCGCGCAGCTGTCGAAGAAGCTCGGCGTACCGGTGACCGAGCTGAAGAAGGTCGCGATCTGGGGCAACCACTCCGCGACCCAATACCCGTCGATCGCGCACGCCGAGGTGTCCGGCAAGCCCGCCACCGAGGTGCTGACCGACCAGCAGTGGCTGGCCGACGACTTCATCCCCACCGTCGCCAAGCGCGGTGCGGCGATCATCGAGGCCCGCGGCCTGTCCTCCGCCGCTTCGGCCGCCTCCGCCGCGATCGACCACGTCTACACCTGGGTCAACGGCACCCCCGAAGGTGACTGGACCTCCGCGGCGGTCGTCTCCGACGGCTCCTACGGTGTCCCGGAAGGCCTGATCTCCTCGTTCCCGGTCACTGCCGCGAACGGCGAGTACAAGATCGTCCAGGGCCTGGAGATCGACGACTTCTCGCGCGCCCGCATCGACGCTTCGGTCAACGAACTGGCCGAAGAGCGCGACGCGGTGAAGAAGCTCGGCCTCATCTGAACCTGAGCCACCGACGAAAGGCGGCCGTGTCCTCCAAGGGCACGGCCGCCTTCTTCATCGTCAGGCGAAGAAGTCAGTTCGCCCGCGGTTTCGCACCGATGATCGTGTCGAGATTCGCGCGCGTGGACTCGAGTTCGCCGATCGCCTCGCCGATCCGCGCACGCTGCTGCCGCAACGCCTCCGTCAGCTCCGGACAGTCCGGCGTCAGCCAGCCGTCCTCGTCGACGATGCACGGCAGGATCTCCAGGATCTGCGCGGTGTTCAGCCCCGCCCCGAGCAGGATCCTGATCCGCCGCACCGCCGCCACATCGGCGTCGCCGTACACGCGATAGCCGCTCGGCCGCCGCTCCGGCGTCAGCAGGCCCTGCTCCTCGTAGTACCGCAACGCGCGCTCGCTGACCCCCGTCCGCCGCGCGAGTTCCCCGATCCGCATCCCCCACCCCCGAGACTTGACTCTCACGTCAATGTCAAGGTTTAGCGTAGCCGCCCATGACCACTGTGACCGTCCTAGGACTCGGCCCCATGGGACACGCCCTCGCTACCGCGTTCGTCACCGCCCACCACCCCACCACCGTGTGGAATCGCGCCCCTGGTAAGGAAAACGGCCTCGCCGCCACCGTCGCCACGACCGCCGCCGAAGCGATCGCGGCCAGCCCTCTCGTCGTCGTCTGCGTCCGGGACTACACCGCGGCCCGCTCGATCCTCGACACCGACGCACTAAAAGGCCGCACCCTCGTCAACGTCACCGGCGGCTCACCACGGCAGGCCCGCGAGATGGCCGACTGGGCGGCGGACCACGGCATCGACTACCTCGACGGCGTCATCATGGCCACCACCGACGCGATCGGCGGCTCGGACGCGGCCCTGTTCTTCAGCGGGCCCGCCGACGTCTACGAAACACACCGCGCCACGCTGGCCGCGCTCGGCCAGAACGCGCAGTACGTCGGCCACTCGCCCGGCCGCGCCGCCGCGTTCGACGCCTCCCTGCAGGACCTGCTCTGGACCTCGATGAGCGGCGTGATCCACATGCTCGCCCTCGCCAAAGCCGAGGACATCGCCGCAGCCGAAATCGCCGGGCACGCGAAGGCATTGCTCGGATTCTTCCCGGACATGATCGACCTCCTCGCCGAGCAGGTCGGCTCAGGGCATTACCCCGGTGACGCGGGAACTCTCACGTCCACGGCGGCCACGATGGACCACGTCCTCGACGCCATCCGAGCCCACGGCCTCGACAACGGCGTCCTCAGCGCCGCCCGAGCCGAAGTACAGCGAGCGATCGACGCCGGGCACGGCTTCGACGGGTTCGGCAGGCTCGCCGCGCTCTGAGGCCGGAGCCCACACGGGACACTCTCCGGAAGGCAGTTGTCCGGCTTGAGCGGTCTGCGTGATCGGCTCGCTGCTGTCAAGGTCCCCTTACCTACCCTGAAGGCAGGGCCCCGGCAAAGTCGTACAACTGCTGGTCCGTGTCGCTCTTGGCGATCCGAAGGTCGTGCGTGCTGCCTGATTCCGGGCTGGCCGACCGCACCCCGAGTGTCCACAAGGGACACCACTGCCGGACTCAATGCTCAATGAATCGCCCCGGGTTCGGTAGAGACTCGTTGTTGGGGTCAGGCGACCAGGCTGATCAGGTCGCCGTCCGCGTACAGGGTCTCGAACTCGACGGG